>NZ_CVTX01000136.1:0-17222 GCF_900005715.1 Pseudomonas sp. 34 E 7 | reverse complement strand
CGTCCTGCCGGGTTACCCACGGATTCAAGCCTGCGTTCGGCCAGCGTGGTTTAACGGGGCGCCTGAGATCACAAGCAGATCAAGATCAAGAGCGACTCGCTTCGCATCGTGGTTACCGTTGGCTGCTACGGTCTGGAACGTTGTGTAGATACCTATGCTCCGATAGCAGTCAGCCAGATACCGATGTGCAAGCTGACACACTGCAATCGGGGGCAAGCCCCCTCCCACATTTTTTGCGCGTGCTCACATGACGGCCGGACAGCCTATAGCGATCTGACTGATGCACTGCAATCCAAATGTGGAGGCTTGCTCCCATGACGGCCAGACAGCCAATAGCTATCTGACTGTTGCACTGCAATCCAAATGTGGGAGGGGGCTTGCCCCCGATGGCGGCCTCAGAGCCGACCAGGATGCTGGATCAGACCGAGTACGGTAACGGCTCCTTAGGGTTCCGCCCTGACTGCGGCCTACGGATTCAAGCCTGCGTTCGGCCAGGGTGGTTTAGCGGGGCGCCTAAGATGAAGATCAAGAGCGACTCGCTTCGCATCGTGGTTACCGTTGGCTGCTACGGTCTGGAAAGTTGTGTAGTTACCTATGCTCCGATAGCAGTCAGCCAGACACTGATGTGCAAGCTGACACACTGCAATCGGGGGCAAGCCCCCTCCCACATTGTTTGTATTCCAGCGTTAGAATCGGGTTTGTACAGCCACCTCGAACGTTCGCGGTGAGCCGAGGTAATACGCCGGTGATGCGTGGGCGAATTCGGCATACACCTCATTGGTCAGGTTGCGCACCCGGCCGGTTATCGAGGTGTGTGTGTCCACTTTATAGCGCAGAAAACTGCCAAACAGTGTGTAGGCCGGCACCGTCTGGGTGTTGGCATTGTCGGCATACACCTGGGCGACATGGCGCGCGTCGAAGCCGCCTTGCCAATTTTCTGAAAAGTCATAGGTCAGCCATAGATTGCCCACGCGCTTGGGCACGTTGGTCGGTGTATTGCCTTGACGCGACACCACGGAGCCGCTGGCGGTTTTCTCGTTGAAGTCGTCGTATTGCGCGTCGACCCAGGCGATGTTGCCTTCAGCCAGCAATCGGGGGGTGATGCGCAGCGAACTGGCCAGTTCGATGCCCCTGGATGACTGCGCACCCACGGGAATGCCGCGGGTGGGGTCCAGCGGGTCGGTTACCGCAAAGTCCTTGCGCTCGATCCTGTAGACGGCAAGGGTGGCGGCGCCACGGCCTTCGAGGTAGTCGAACTTGCTGCCTATTTCCCATTGCTTGCCGGTCGATACGTCGAACACCTGAGTCGTGGTGCTCGGCTGTTCGGCGGCGGTGCTGTATTGCACGTAGACGTTGGCGGATGGCACGAACTGGTAGGTCAAACCGACGCGCCCGGTCACCGGTTCCCAACTGCGCTGGAGGTGCCTGGGGTTGGCGGCTGTCACCGTTCTGTGGTTGGTCACGTCCAGGTCGATGGCGTCGTAGCGCAGGCCGGTGAGCAGCGACAAGGTGTCGGTCAAGCCCAGGCGGTTTTCCACGAACAGCGCTTTTGTAGTCACTGCACTGGTCTTGTCTTTGACAAAACCGGGTCGGGTGCCCGGTATGTCGTAGAAATGGCCGGGCTGATAGCCGTTCGGCTCGACGGTGCTGTTGCCCGGCACGTTCAACGGGCTGTTGGTGGTGCTGTTGACCTTGTATTCGAAGCCTGCGGACCAGGTGGTGGCCAGGCCGAAGACGGCGTCCTCATGGCGCAGCTCGAACTGGTTGCCGTTCTGCTCACCCTGATGCCGCACCTGATAGGCAGTGGAGCGGTTCACCGCGCTGTTGTCGGCGTTGTACTGGTAGGTTTCCAGGTTGCGGTAATCGCGCTGGCTGTCGAGGTGGTAGAGGGTGTTTTTCAGGGTGGTGCTGTCGTTGATCCGGTAGTCAATGATCGAGCGTGCCCAGCGTGTGCGCTGCTCATAGCGACCGTCCGCGACGTTGTAGTTGTTGAAGCGGTTGTGCCGGTCGATCTTCAGCTCGCCGGCCTTGGGGTTGAGCACCGGGGTGCCCCAGTAGGGGCTGTCTTCGTGCTCGTCCTGATATTCCAGCGCCAGGGTGTGGGACAGGTCCGGGGTCAGGTCGCTGAGCAGGGAAAACGCCACGCTCCAGGCCTCGCGCTGGTCGCGGTCGATATAGCTGTGCTGGGTGTTGCGGCTCACATCCAGGCGTGCGTAATGCTGCACCTCGGCGCCGGGCTCGGTGAGCGCATGGTTGAGGCCCAGCGCCAGGCCGGCGGTGTCATGGCTGCCATAGGTCAACTGGCTTTCGACGGCGTGTTCCTCACGGCTGGCCAGCCTGGTCACGTAGTTCAGCGAACCGCCTACGGAGCCTGCGCCATTGATCAGGGAGGAGGGACCGCCGACCAGTTCGACACGGTCGTAGATCCACGCGTCCACCGGTCGCGCGAGGCCGGTGGCGACGTTGATACCGTTGAACATCTGGGTGATCTGGCTGCTGGTGAACCCACGGTATGAGACGAACCCGCCAAAGCCCGGTGGCGCGCTGGCGTTGACGCCGGGCAGGGTATTGGCTGCATCGCGAAAGGTCTTGGCGCCATGGCGCTCGATGTCGTTGCGCGTGGCAATGGCCACCGACGCCGGGGCTTCACGCATGCTCAATCCCAGCCGCGACGCCATGCCGCTGGGTTGATCCAGGGCCAGGCCGGGATCGACGGTTTGCTCGCCTTCAATGGTGGTCGGGGCCAGCTCAAGGGCTGGGGCGCAAACAGGCAGGCAGCCGCACAGGCCCGCCAGCAAGGGTAAATGTTTCATGGTTGAATCCTGAAAACTTGGCGTGAAAACAACACACGACCGCGCGTATTTCCGCATGGAAACAGGGGCAGTGCAGAGGGACAGCGCAGGGATCAGGCGAAGGCGGGCGGCGCGCGCGGGTGGGCCGTGGGCCAGGTGAAACGGGCGGGGATATCGGCGGCAAGTACCACGGCCGCAGGCGGGGCGTGCGGCTGTGGCAACACCGCTACATTCAGGTGACTGCTGAGCGCGGGGCCCATGCCGCCGGTGGAGCACAGGGGGCAACCGAACGCCTTGGACAGTGTTGGCAGGCTCTGATCGGTAGAGTCTGATTGCACGGGCGCCTGGGTGCGCGGGTCGACCGTACAGAACTGACCGCTGATGCCGTTGAGCTGCATCCCGACCATTTGCCCGTGCCCGATGCTGCAGGCGAACACATTGAACAGGACGCAGCCATACAGCATCCAGGCAATGAGCGAGCGGTCGGTTCGGGCAAGTTTCATGGGGCGGCACTTTAACATCAGCTGCCGACGAAATACCTGCAAAAAATACCAGGGCGTCTATGCTCATTCCCACCATTTCTGGGGACGCCCGCCATGAGCTTCGTCGTTGCGCGCTGGATCGTCGGGATTTTCACCTGCATCAGCATGGTGCATTTGTACTGGGCCGCCGGCGGAAAATTCGGCAGCCTGGCCGCCATACCGCAATTGCCCGGCGAATTTGCCGGTGGGCCAAGGCCGGCTTTCAAGCCCTCGACGCTGGGTACATTCCTGGTGGCGATGGGATTGGTCGCGATTGCGCTGCTGGTCTGCCTGCGCGCCGGACTGTATTTTTCGCCGGTGCCCCATGGGGCGCTGCAATGGGGGATCAGCGCGATTGCCGTGGTGATGTTTGCCAGGGCGATCGGCGATTCGGAGCTGGTGGGATTTTTCAAAAAAGTGGTGGGCTCAAGGTTCGCCAGGCTGGACACCTACTTTTATTCGCCGCTGTGCCTGGTG
This sequence comes from Pseudomonas sp. 34 E 7, assembly GCF_900005715.1. Classification (NCBI taxonomy): domain Bacteria; kingdom Pseudomonadati; phylum Pseudomonadota; class Gammaproteobacteria; order Pseudomonadales; family Pseudomonadaceae; genus Pseudomonas; species Pseudomonas sp. 34 E 7. The sequence continues at coordinate 13,432 of NZ_CVTX01000136.1, read as the reverse complement.
CTGGGCGCTGGCCTGTTGGTAGTGGCATGGGCCTGAGATAAGGCAATCTGATGGCCCCTCTGTAACAAAATTCTCGCCAGAATCGCTTTTATTTCAGGTGGTTAGGTGAGGAAGCCAATGCGCACTGTGGGAATCATGCTGGTTGCTTGTTCACTGGCCGGCGGCGCGGCAGCCGTGCAGGCACGAGAGCTGCGCGAGGGCGACAAATATATGTGCAGCTGGGGCGCGGGCACAGCCGCCAGGGCCCAGGAATTGAAGCTCTCGGGGGTGTCGCTGTACGCCGCGCGGCAGAAGATCCAGACCCTCAAGTTCAACAAATCGTGGATGCGCATGATGGCCATGGGCATTACCGAGCAGACCTATGACAGCCGCTCACGGCTCAAGCCCGAGGCGATTCGCCAGAGTTTCTACCAGGATTGCCTGCGCTATAAAGTGGCGCGCAAATAAGCGCCTGTCGCAGGTTCCTGCGCAGCGGTTTACAAATCCACGACAAATGCCGTGTAAGTATTTGCATACAATCACCTCCTTGATCGGGAGGCGTGTATGCATGTGCTTATTCGAGCGGCGACCGTCGATGACGTCGACACGCTCATTACAATCCGTACGTCTGTGGTGCAAAACCACCTGAGTGTCGAACAGATGGCTGACCTGGGGATCACACCGCAGGCACTGACCGACACCCTGCGCACAGCCCCGTGCGCCTGGGTCGCGGAAGTGGACGGCCAGGCGGCGGCCTTTTCCATGGTCGATCTGGAGGCTGGCGAGGTGTTCGCGATGTTCGTGTTGCCCACGCACGAGAACCTTGGGCTGGGCCGGCAGTTGATGGCCGAAGCCGAGGCGGCATTGTTCGAACATCACGACCGCCTGTACCTCATCACCGATGGCCGCGATGAGATCCGCGCCAACGGGTTCTATCAGCGCCTGGGTTGGCTGAACGCTGGCGTTGCAGACGGTGACGACGTCCGTTACGAAAAGCGCAGGGCGCGCTGACTCATGAGCGCTTCGGTCTCCCAGTCAGCCAACAGCTTGCGCAACTTCGTGGTGGGCGTGCTGGGGGTTGCGGCGCTGCTGGGTTTCTATTTTGTACAACTCAATGCCGAGGCGGACCGCCAGCGTGAAGCCGCCGCCGAGCAGTTGGCGTTGTGCGTTCGTCTGAAGCGGGTCGCCGGTGCGAACGCCTCAACCCATGTCGAACTTGGCCAGGCATGCAGGCAATTGAACGTAGAGTTTTTAAACCGCGTAAAAGTGGAATAAGTAATAACCTTATTTTATAAGATGGATTAAGTTCGGTATCGCTCGCTAACTTGCACCAAAAAGTGGCACAAACAGGCCTCTCACCTTAAAAAACATGTGGTTATTGAATGACTTACAACGGTTTAATGCGACGAAAGGAATAAAATAATCTTGTGAGCCGATTTTGCAGTCGCTACTATAGCCGGGCGTTCACCTCCCACGGTTTATGCATTTTTAAATCCCAAGTTTCCATCAGCTACTTGGGATTTTTTTTGCCTGGAATTTGATCTTCGCAGCCCAGTGCCGACACAACTCGCCCGGCAGAGCGCCGTATCAGAGGCGGCGCAGAAAGGACTTGACGATGTGTCGGGTGGCGTCGGTAGTGTCCAATTCGTCGAGGGTGCCGTAGGCGTACCACTGGCATTCGACGATCTCGTTGCACGGCCGTGCCTCGTCGATATTCACGACCGACGCTTCAAACACATGATGCACGGTGTCGCGGGCCTTGAGCTCCTGCAGGTACAGCAAGCCGTCCACGTTCAACCCCGTCTCTTCTTCCAGCTCGCGTTGCGCCGCGCCTACCGGGCGTTCACCACGCTCTACCTTGCCGCCCGGCAATGCCCATTTCGATCTGGCCTTGCGCACAAAGAGGATGTGCCCTTCGTGTTCGCAGATGACGGTGGCCCGTATTTTCATCGTTTATACCTGCTACGGGATAGTTGTCATAAAAGTGTAATGCAATTGTCATGCTAAGTGGTTATGGCGCGTCGGGTCGTGTATGTGGATACTGCCCGACTGACTTGAACGAACGAGGAGAGCAGATGAGCACCGTACGTTGGGGCATGATCGGCTGTGGCAGTGTGACCGAACTGAAGAGTGGACCGGCTTTCTACAAAGCGCCAGGTTCGGCCCTGGTGGCCGTGATGGGACGCCGTGAGGAAGCCGTGCGCGATTATGCGACACGCCATGGCATTGCCCGCTTCTACACCGATGCCCAAGCCCTGATCGACGACCCCGAGGTGGACGCGGTGTACATCGCCACGCCACCCGACAGCCACCTTGAGTACAGCTTGATGGTGGCGGCGGCGGGCAAGCATTGCTGCGTCGAAAAGCCCATGGCGTTGAACGCCGAACAAAGTGCGCTGATGCAGCGCACCTTCGAGCGCGCCGGGTTGCATCTGTTCGTCTCCTACTATCGGCGCTCATTGCCGCGCTTCCAGCAGGTGCGCACCTGGTTGCAGGAAGGCCGTATCGGCGAGTTGCGCCACCTGACCTGGACCCTGTGCAAGCCCGCAGCGCCGGCAGACACCCACCCGGCCAACTGGCGCACGGATCCTGCGATTGCCGGCGGTGGTTACTTTGCCGACCTGGCCAGCCACGGCTTTGACCTGTTCCAGTACCTGGCGGGCGATATCGTCGAAGTCTCGGGCTTTACCGCGCGGCAGGCCGGACGCTATGCGGCGGAGGACGCAGTGACGGCCTGCTGGACCTTCGCCAGTGGCGCATTGGGCATGGGCTGCTGGAACTTTGTCGCTGACCGCCGCGAAGACCGGGTCGAGCTGATCGGCAGCCGTGGGCGCATCACGTTTGCGGTATTCGAAGACCAGCCGCTGCGCCTCGAAGGGGAGACCGACGAGGTGCTGGAGGTGCCGTGCCATGCGCATATCCAATGGCACCACGTCCTGGCGATGAATGCCCATATCCGGGGCGATGCCAAACACCCTTCGCTGGCGATCGAGGCGTTGAAGACCGATCGCATCCTGGACAAGGTGCTACAACGTTACTCCCAACACCCTTAGTCATCGCGAAAGCGTGATGCTTCATTTTTTTGGAAGGATATCGCGATGAAATACTGGATGCTGTTGTGGCTGTTGATCGTGACTGGCGCGACGGCGGCGCCGAGCAGTCAGGGGCAGGCGGGGGAATTTGATTTTTATGTGTTGTCGCTGTCATGGTCGCCGACGTTTTGCCTGACGCACCCGAACAATGAGCAATGTTCGGGCAAAGGCTACGGCTTTGTACTGCATGGACTGTGGCCGCAATATGCCAAAGGCGGGTGGCCGGCGTCCTGCGCGACGCAATCGCGGTTGAGCGATGAAGCGCTGGAAAAAGGCGCCACGCTGTTCCCTTCGCGTGCGTTGCTCAAGCACGAATGGGCCAAACATGGGACCTGCAGCGGGCTTGAGCCGATGGAGTATTTGGAAAAGTCCGACACGGCGTTGGGCGCGGTGGTCATTCCGCAACAACTGCAGCCGTTCAACACGCCACCGTCGTTGTCGTCCGGCGAGATCGAGGCATTGTTTCGCGACAGCAACCCGCGCATGGGCAACCACGGCATGGCCGTCATCTGCAAAGGCAAGGTGTTGTCTGAGGTGCGGGTATGCCTGACCAAGGACCTGGCCTTCGCCGGCTGCCCACGCAGTGTGAAAAGCCAGTGCCGGGATGGCGATATCCGCATCCCCGCCCAGCGCTGAGCAGTGTTGAGCCAGATCAAGGGCTGCGGCGTTTTTCATGGCTGCATCGCCACCCGATAGCGCTCATCGAAATCGTCTGCCAACTGCGCAAGGGTCACGTCGCCCAGGCGCTTCAAAAGCACGGCCTGGGCCTGGGCGAAGGCGTCCGTCAATGCCGCGTTGACGGCCTGTTCGACCAGGCATTGGGGGTGATCGGTGGACAGGCCGATGGCAAAGATCGACGGCGTACCCAGGGCATTGTGAATCTCCAGCAAGGTGATTTCACTCAAGGGCTTGCCCAGGGTCCAACCCCCCTGGTGACCCTTTTCCGAGCATACGTAGCCCTTTTCCTTGAGCAGGCCGAGCGTGCGCCGCACCACCACAGGGTTAGTGCCCAGCATCCGGGCAATGGTCTGCGACGTGGCTCGTTCTTCATGGCGTCCCATATGGATCAATACGTGCAGCATGCGCGAAAGCCGGGTGTCGTTTCTCATTCAGTCATTCCCAATCGGTTCGACGCACAGTATCTTCCGTAACCTGAAAAGGTGCGAGACGCTTGACGCGTTAATTTCATGTCACTGTCGCCGAGGGCGCGGCGCTACGAGGCAAAAAGGTCATTTTGTTCAATACGCTGAACGTCTATCCCCTTATCGTGAACCCGACTTCGTTTGGCATCACATAAGGAGCTGCAATGAGCTTGACTCTTTCCATGGCCGCCTTCGCCCTGGCCACGTCCATCACGCCGGGACCGGTCAATGTGGTCGCCTTGAGTGCCGGCGCGCGCTTCGGGTTTGCCGCGAGCCAGAAGCACGTGCTTGGCGCGGCTGTCGGCTTCACATTGCTGCTGGTGTTGATCGGCCTGGGCTTGCACGAAGTGCTGCTGCGCTGGCCGATCCTGACCCAACTGATCCAGTGGGGCGGGGTGGCATTCTTGTTGTACATGGCCTGGAAGCTTGCCGTGGATGATGGGCAGTTGCACGCCGATGGCGCCGCCACTGCGCCCTCGATGCTGTATGGCGCGATCATGCAGTGGCTCAACCCCAAAGCCTGGCTGGCCTGTGTGGCGGGGATGGGGTTGTTTGCGGCGGACGGCGAGGCCAGGCAAGTCTGGCTGTTTGCCAGCCTCTATCTGGTGATCTGCTACCTGTCGGTGGCGTGCTGGGCCTACGCCGGAACCTTTCTGCGGCGCTACCTGCACAATCCCAAGGGGGTCAGAGTCTTCAACCGCTCCATGGCCGCGTTGCTGGTGGCCAGTGTGGGTTATTTGCTGATGGCTTGAGCGTTTCGCGGTATTGCCCGGGCGTGGCGGCGAAATGCTGCTTGAACGCACGCTGGAAATGCGCCTGGTCGGCAAAGCCTGCGGCCAGGGCGACATCGGCGATCAGCGCGCCATTGCGCAGTTGAGTGCGGGCGAACTGGATGCGGTGGTTGACCAGGAACGCATGGGGCGTCAGCCCGTAATAGTGCTTGAAGGCGCGGATCAGGTAGGACGGCGACAGCTCGGCCGCGAGGCAAATGTCCTCGAGCTTCAAGGCCTCGGTACAGTGTTCACGGATGTAGTCGGCGGCCCGCTCCAGCTTGTGATTGACCTCGCGCATGGGGGTGAGGGAAGGGTTCAGGCGTTGCTGCACTTCGCTGAAGTAGCCCACCAGCGCGCTCTGCTTGTGCAGCAGTTCGGCCCGTTCATCCACCAACAGCCGGTACAGCGCCAGCAAGCCGTTGTACAACGCGGTGTCCCGCGTATGGGGCGTGTTGAACGCACGGTAACCCTGGTCGGTGCTGAAACCCAACTGATGCTGCAGGTCGGTCAGCCAGGGCGTGTCGAGGTAGAGCATATGGTAGGACCAATGCTCGTTTTCGATGGGATTGCACGCATGCACGTCGCCGGGGTTCATCAACACCACGGTGCCGGCGCTGATCACGAAGGTCTGTTCGCCATAGTGGTAATAGCTGCGCCCGGCGGTAATAGCGCCAATGGAAAAATGCTCATGGGCGTGGCGGGTGTAGGTGACCTTGCGCCCATCGGCAATGGTGCGCGCCTCGATGAACGGCAGACGCTCGTCGCGCCAGAAACGCGGCGAGTGCGCAGGGTGAGCGGGGCTGTTCAACGACATGGCGAGGGCTCCTGCCTGTTATGCGGGCACCAGAAAGGCCGCTTCCAGCAATTGCCGAGTATAGGCATGTTGCGGGTTGGCGAAAATCGTCGCGGCATCCCCTTGCTCCACCACCTGGCCCTGCTTGACCACCATCAACTGATGAGTCAGCGCCTTGACCACCGCCAGGTCATGGCTGATGAACAGGTAGGTCAGGTTGTACTTGGCCTGCAAGCTGCGCAGCAGTTCCACCACCTGGCGTTGCACCGTACGGTCCAGCGCCGACGTCGGTTCGTCCAGCAGGATCAGGCGCGGCTTGAGCACCAGGGCGCGGGCAATGGCGATGCGCTGGCGCTGGCCACCGGAAAACTCATGGGGGTAGCGATGCCGCGATTGCGGGTCCAGGCCGACCTCCTTGAGCGCGGCGATGATCGCGGCTTCCTGCTCGGCCGGCGTGCCCATCTTGTGAATGCGCAACCCTTCGCCGACGATCTCGCTGACGCACATGCGCGGGCTCAGGCTACCGAAGGGGTCCTGGAACACCACCTGCATTTCCCGGCGCAGCGGGCGTACCTGTTGCTGGGTGAGGCGATCAAGCTGCTGGCCTTCGAAGCGAATCCCGCCCTGGCTGCCAATCAAGCGCAGGATCGCCAGGCCCAAGGTGGATTTGCCCGAGCCGCTTTCGCCGACGATGCCCAGGGTCTGCCCCTGGGGCAGGCTGAAGTTGATGCCGTCCACGGCCTTGACGTAATCGACGGTGTTGCGCAAAAAGCCTTTTTTGATCGGGAACCAGACTTTCAGGTCGTCCACTTCCAGCAGCGTTGGCCCCACGGCGTTGCCGGCCGGCCCGCCACTGGGCTCGGCCGCCAGCAGTTCCTGGGTGTAAGGGTGTTGCGGCGCCTGGAACAGCGTCTCGCAGTCGGCCTGTTCGACGATGCAGCCCTGTTGCATCACGCACACACGGTGAGCGATCCGGCGGACCAGGTTCAGGTCGTGGCTGATCAACAGCAACGCCATGCCCAGGCGCGCCTGCAGTTCCTTGAGCAGTTCCAGGATTTTCAATTGCACCGTCACGTCGAGGGCCGTGGTCGGCTCATCGGCAATCAGCAGTTCCGGCTCGTTGGCCAGGGCCATGGCGATCATCACGCGCTGGCGCTGGCCTCCGGAGAGTTCGTGGGGCAGCGCCTTGAGGCGTTTGTGCGGTTCGGGAATGCCCACCAGTTCCAGCAGTTCCAGGGTGCGCCGGGTGGCGACCTTGCCGGTGAGGCCCTTGTGCAGGCCGAGCACTTCGTTGATCTGTTTCTCGATGCAGTGCAGCGGGTTCAACGAGGTCATCGGCTCCTGGAAGATCATCGCGATGCGGTTGCCGCGAATGTGCCGCAGGGTCTTTTCCTTGAGCGTCAGCAGGTCTTGACCGGCGTAGCTGATGGTACCGGAGGGGTGCCGCGCCAAAGGGTAGGGCAAGAGGCGCAGGATCGAATGCGCCGTTACCGATTTGCCCGAGCCGCTTTCGCCGACCAGGGCCAGGGTTTCGCCGCGTTTGATATCGAAGCTGACGTGATTGACCACGCGATGCTGATGCTCGCCTGTGACGAACTCGACACTGAGGTCGCGGATTTCGATCAGATTGTCCTGATTCATCTCATTTCCTCGGGTCGAAGGCGTCGCGAGCGGACTCGCCGATAAACACCAGCAGGCTCAACATGATCGCCAGCACGGCGAACGCGCTCATGCCCAGCCACGGCGCCTGCAGGTTGGATTTACCCTGGGCCACCAGTTCGCCCAGTGACGGTGAGCCGGCCGGCAGGCCGAAACCCAGGAAGTCCAGGGCGGTGAGGGTGCCGATGGCGCCGGTGAGGATGAACGGCATGAACGTCATGGTCGAGACCATCGCATTGGGCAGGATATGGCGGAACATGATCGCGCCGTTCTGCATGCCCAGCGCGCGGGCCGCGCGCACGTATTCGAGGTTGCGCCCGCGCAGGAACTCGGCACGCACCACGTCCACCAGGCTCATCCACGAGAACAACAGCATGATGCCCAGCAGCCACCAGAAGTTGGGCTGCACGAAGCTGGCGAGAATGATCAGCAGGTACAGCACCGGCAACCCGGACCAGATCTCCAGGAAGCGTTGCCCAGCCAGGTCCACCCAGCCGCCATAGAAACCCTGCAGGGCGCCGGCGATCACGCCGATGATCGAGCTGAGCACGGTCAGCGTCAACGCGAACAGCACCGATACGCGAAACCCGTAGATGACCCGCGCCAGGACATCGCGGCCCTGGTCATCGGTGCCCAGCAGGTTGACGCTCGACGGCGGCGCGGGGGCCGGCACTTTCAGGTCGTAGTTGATGCTCTGGTAGCTGAACGGGATCGGTGCCCACAAGGTCCAGGCATCCTTGGCCTTGAGCAGTTCCTGGATATACGGGCTCTTGTAGTTGGCTTCCAGGGGGAACTCGCCGCCGAAGGTGGTTTCCGGGTAGCGCTTGAGCGCCGGGAAATACCAGTCGCCGTCAAAGTGCACGGCCAGCGGCTTGTCGTTGGCAATCAACTCGGCGCCCAGGCTCAGCACGAACAGGATCAGGAACAGCCACAGCGACCACCAGCCACGCTTGTTCGCCTTGAACCGCTCGAACCGGCGGCGATTGAGGGGGGACAGGTTCATCTCAATGCTCCCGGCTGGCGAAGTCGATCCGCGGATCGACCAGGGTGTAGGTGAGGTCGCCGATCAGTTTCACGATCAGCCCCAGCAGGGTGAAGATAAACAGCGTACCGAACACCACCGGATAGTCGCGGTTGATCGCCGCTTCAAAGCTCATCAGGCCCAGGCCATCGAGGGAGAAGATCACTTCCACCAGCAACGAGCCGGTAAAGAAGATACCGATAAAGGCCGAGGGGAAACCGGCGATCACCAGCAGCATCGCGTTGCGAAACACATGGCCGTAGAGCACGCGGTGGTTGGTCAGGCCCTTGGCCTTGGCGGTGACCACGTACTGTTTGTTGATCTCGTCGAGAAAGCTGTTCTTGGTCAGCAGGGTCATGGTGGCGAAGTTGCCGATCACCAGGGCGGTCACGGGCAGGGCCAGGTGCCAGAAGTAATCGAGAATTTTGCCGCTCCAACTCAATTCGTCGAAGTTGTTCGACGTGAGCCCGCGCAAGGGGAACCAGTCCAGGTAACTGCCGCCGGCAAACACCACGATCAGCAGGATGGCGAACAGGAACGCCGGGATCGCATAGCCGACGATGATTGCCGAGCTGGTCCACACATCGAAGTGGCTGCCGTGACGCGTGGCCTTGGCGATGCCCAGGGGGATCGACACCAGGTACATGATCAGGGTGCTCCACAACCCGAGGGAAATCGACACCGGCATCTTTTCCTTGATCAGGTCGATGACCTTGGCGTCACGGAAGAAGCTGTCGCCGAAGTCCAGCCGGGCGTAGTTCTTGACCATGATCCACAAGCGTTCCGGCGCCGACTTGTCGAAACCGTACATTTTCTCGATTTCCTTGATCAGCGCCGGGTCCAGGCCCTGGGCGCCACGGTAGCTGCTGGAGCCGGCCACCGAAACTTCGGCGCCGCCACCGGCAATGCGGCTGGTGGCACCGTCAAAGCCTTCGAGCTTGGCGATCATCTGCTCCACCGGGCCGCCCGGGGCGGCCTGGATGATGACGAAGTTGATCAGCAGGATCCCGAACAGCGTGGGGATGATCAGCAACAGGCGACGAACAATATAGGCCAGCATTCAATCGCCTCCGCTCGCCGCTTCGGCGCTTTGCGTGGTGTCCAGGGGAACCGCCGGTTTGACGTCGGGTTTGGCCCACCAGGTGGCGGTGCCGACGTCATAGCGCGGTGAGACTTTCGGGTGGCCGAGGTGGTCCCAATACGCCACACGGAAGGTCTTGATGTGCCAGTTGGGAATCACGTAGTAGCCAAACTGCAGCACGCGGTCCAGTGCCCTGGCGTGGGCGATCAGGCTTTTGCGCGAGTCGGCGTCGATCAGCTGCTCGACCAACTGATCGACGGCGGGGTCCTTGAGCCCCATGTAGTTGCGGCTGCCCGGTTTGTCGGCGCTGGACGACTTCCAGAACTCACGCTGCTCATTACCCGGCGAAGTGGATTGCGGAAAGCTGCCGACCAGCATGTCGAAATCCCTTGAGCGCAGGCGGTTGATGAACTGCGACACGTCGACCCGGCGAATCACCAGGTCGATACCCAGGTCGGCCAGGTTGCGCTTGAACGGCAACAGGATGCGCTCGAACTCGGTCTGGGCCAGCAGGAATTCGATGGTCACCGGTTTGCCGGTGGTGTCGACCATCTTGTCATCGACGATCTTCCAGCCGGCTTCCTGCAGCAACTGGTACGCCTGGCGCTGCTGCGCGCGGATCATGCCGCTGCCGTCGGTTTTGGGCGGTTCGAACGCCTGGGTGAAGACCTCGGCGGGGATCTTGTCGCGCAGCGGTTCGAGAATGGCCAGTTCATCCGGGCCGGGCAGGCCGGTGGCGGCCATTTCCGAGTTCTCGAAGTAACTGCGGGTGCGCGTGTAGGCGCCGTTGAACAGCTGTTTGTTGCTCCATTCGAAATCCAGCAACAGGCTGATGGCCTTGCGTACCCGCACGTCCTGGAACATCGGCTTGCGCGTGTTGAACACGAAACCCTGCATGCCGGTGGGGTTGCCGTTGGGGATTTCTTCCTTGATCAAACGACCCTGGGTCACGGCCGGAATGTTGTAGGCGTTGGCCCAGTTTTTCGCGCTGAACTCCAGCCAATAGTCGAACTGCCCGGCTTTCAGGGCTTCCAGGGACACCGTGCTGTCGCGGTAATAATCGGTGATGCGGTTATCGAAGTTATAGAAACCCTTGGCCACCGGCAGATCCCTGGCCCAGTAGTCCTTGACCCGCTCGTAGCGAATCATGCGCCCGGCCTTGACCTCGGCCACCTTGTACGGGCCACTGCCCAGCGGTATTTCCAGATTGCCTTTGGAAAAGTCGCGGTTGGCCCACCAGTGCTTGGGCAGGACCGGCAATTGCCCGAGGATCAGGGGCAGCTCGCGGTTGTTGGTGCGTTTGAATTTGAACAGCACCCGCAGCGGGTCTTCGGCGACCACTTCATCCACGTCGGCGTAGTAGGTGCGGTAGCGCGGGGTGCCGTCCTTGATCAGCGTCTGGAAGGTGAACACCACGTCTTCGGCGCGGATCGGGTGGCCGTCATGGAAGCGTGCCTCGGGGCGCAGGTAGAAGCGCACCCAACTGTTGTCCGGGGCCTTCTCGATCTTGCCGGCCACCAGGCCGTATTCGGTAATTGGCTCGTCCAGGCTCTGCATCGCCAGCGTGTCGTAGATCAGCGGCAGATTGTCCGCGGGCACGCCCTTGCTGATATACGGGTTGAGACTGTCGAAGCCGCCCATGGCCGACTCGCGGAAGGTGCCGCCTTTGGGGGCGTCGGGGTTCACGTAGTCGAAATGCTTGAAGTCGGCGGGGTACTTGGGGGGCTCGTTATAGAGCGTCAACGCATGTTGCGGGGCGGCCTGGGCCGCGCCGCACAGCAACAGGCCGGCCAATACAGTACTGCGCAAGGACATCATTGGGCTTTCTCCGAAGCTTTCAGCCACCACGCGCTCAAGCCCAGGCTGTAGGGCGGCGTGGTGACAAAGGCGAACCGGTTGCGGTACGCCAGGCGATGATAGTTGAGGTACCAGTTGGGAATGCTGTAGTGCTGCCAGAGCAGCACCCGGTCCAGGGCGCGACCGGCAGCCAGTTGTTCTTCGCGGGTCTGTGCCGCGAGCAGTTGTTCGAGCAGGTGATCGACCACGGGGTTGGCGATGCCCGCGTAATTCTTGCTGCCCTTGATGGTGGCCTGGCTGGAATGAAAATACTGCCATTGTTCCAGCCCTGGGCTGAGGGTCTGGTTGAGGGTGACCAGGACCATGTCGAAGTCGAACTGATCCAGGCGCTGCTTGTACTGTGCGCGGTCAACGGTGCGCAGGCGCGCGTCGATGCCGATACTGGTCAGGTTCTCGACATAGGGCTGCAGGATGCGCTCCAGGTTCGGATTGACCAGCAGGATTTCCAGGCGCAGCGGTTGCCCGTCCTTGTTCAGCAGGCGTTGGCCGGACAGCTTCCATCCGGCCTCGCCAAGCAGGGCCAGGGCACGGCGCAGGGTTTCACGCGGGATGCCGCGACCGTCGGTCTGCGGCAGGCTGAAGGCCTGGGTCAACAGGTTGGCCGGCAGTTGCTCGCGGTAGGGCGAAAGCATCAGCCACTCGTGCCCGACCGGCACGCCCGTGGCCGAGAACTCGCTGTTGGGGTAATAGCTCAAGGCGCGCTTGTAGGCGCTGCTGAACAGGGTGCGGTTGGTCCATTCGAAGTCGAACATCAACCCCAGGGCTTCGCGCACCCTGGTCTGGCTGAAGGCCGGTCGCCGGCTGTTGATGAACAGGCCCTGGCTCTGGGTGGGAATCCGGTGGGCGATCTGCGCCTTGATGACCTCACCGCGATTCACTGCCGGGAAGTTGTAGCCGGTGGTCCAGTTTTTTGCCTGGTGCTCGATATAAATGTCGAATTCGCCCGCCTTGAAGGCTTCAAAGGCGACGTCGCTGTCGCGGTAGAACTCCACCTCGACCTTGTTGTAGTTATACAACCCCTGGTTGACCGGCAGGTCCTTGCCCCAGTAATCCTTGACCCGTTCGAACACCAGCTGGCGACCAGGAGTAACCTTGCTGATGCGATACGGCCCGCTGCCCAGTGGCGGTTCGAAGGTGGTGGCCTTGAAGTCGCGATGCTTCCAGTAATGCTGGGGCAGCACGGGCAACTCGCCCAGGCGCAGGATCAGCAGCGGGTTGCCGGCGCGCTTGAATACAAAGCGGATGCGATGGCGATTGAGCACATCGACCCGCGCCACTTCCTGCAGGTTGGTACGGTACTGCGGGTGGCCTTCGGTCAACAGGGTGCGATAGGAAAATGCCACGTCATCGGCGGTAATCGGCGTGCCGTCGTGAAAACGCGCCTCGTGGCGCAGGTTGAACACCACCCAGCTGCGGTCTTCGCTGTATTCCACCGATTGGGCAATCAGGCCGTAGCTGGAAGTCGGCTCGTCACCGGACGGCGCGTACTGGCCGGTGCCGACCATCAGCGGCTCGTTGAGCTCGTTGACGCCGTACTGCAGGAAGTTGGGGGTGGAAACCGGGCTGGAGCCCTTGAAGGTGTAGGGGTTGAGGGTGTCGAACGTGCCAAAGGCCATTACCCGCAGTGTGCCGCCTTTGGGCGCTGCAGGGTTTACCCAATCGTAATGGGTGAATTTGGCCGGGTACTTGAGCGTGCCGAACTGCGCGTAACCGTGGCTCTCGGTAATCGTCGCGTTCGCCGCAAAGCTCAAGGCCAGACTTATTAGTAGAAGGAGGGGACGCTTCAAGTCAGAGATCCGATCCGGGCGGCTTGGGCTTTATGATCGGTACAGTAACAGCTTGTTCCGGTTGGAAAAAGCCAGTTGGGACGATGGAGATCAATGTGGGAGGGGGCTTGCCCCCGATGGCGACCATAGGGCCGACCAAGATGCTGGATCAGACCGAGTACATATCCGTTTCTGCGGTAACGGCTGCTTAGGGTTCCGCTTTTACAGCGGCTCACTTTTGAAAAGCGCAAAAGTAAGCAAAACGCTCT
>NZ_CVTX01000196.1:10763-39811 GCF_900005715.1 Pseudomonas sp. 34 E 7 | reverse complement strand
CTGGCCCAGTGCGGCTAACCCGGCGTCCTGCCGGGTTGCCCACGGATTCAAGCCTGCGTTCGGCCAGCGTGGTTTGACGGGGCGCCTGAGATCAAGATCAAGATCAAAAGCGACTCGCTGCGCATCGTGGTTACCGGTGGGCGCGGCTGCTTTGTGTAGGAGCGAGCTTGCTCGCGAAAAACGCACAGGCGCCGCGTTGATTCAGGAAGCACGCGGTATCATTGACGTTTTTCGCGAGCAAGCTCGCTCCTGCAGTGGCGTCAACACTTTGGCTGTAGCCTCAAGCAGTGCGACGCTGCCACTCGTCCACCACATCGCCCAGTGTCTTGGGCGCGCCGTTGCGTATCCAGGCCATGAATGGACGGTTGAACTTGAATGCCGGGCCGCAGTGTTCAAGCATGAAACGGCGCACGTTTTGGGTATTCCTGTAGCTCGGGGTTACGGGTGTATCGCGGGTGATGACGCCCCTGTGCCAGTCGAAATCCATGTTATGCCTCGCGGGTGGGATGCTGGGCACCAACATAACCGCAAATCAGCCACGGTTCACCATTGCACCACCTTGCGCACGGTCATCAATGCCTGGCGTAACGCTGTCATCGACACCGACCCCAGGGCCAGGCGCAGCGCATGGGGTACATGGGCGGAGACGGCAAACGGTTCGGCGGTGGATACGCAGATGCCCTCGCGCTGCAAGCTCATGGCTACTTGGTCGGCGCGGGTGTCTTCGGTCAGCGGAAGCCACAGGAAATACGACGAAGGATGGCTGATGCAGGTCAACCCCGTGAGCACCTGCGCCGCCAGGCGTTGCCGGGCCTGGGCATCTTCGCGTTTTTGCGCCTCCAGCCGCGCGACGGTGCCATCTTCGATCCAGGCCACGGCGATCGCACTCATCACCCCCGGTACGTTCCAGGTGGTTGCCATCAGGCTGCGCTCCAGGCGCTTGACCCACGCCAGGGGCGCCGCGACAAAACCCACGCGCAAGCCAGTGGCGACGCTCTTGGAAAACCCACCCACGTACACCGTGCGCTCAGGCGCCAGCGTCGCCAGCGGCGGCGGTGCGTGTTCGGCGAGAAACGCGTAGGCGGCGTCCTCGATGATCATCAGTTGATGCTGTCGGGCGATCGCCACCAGGCGCTCGCGCTGCGCGAGGCTCATCACCCAGCCCAGCGGGTTATGCACGGTCGGCATGCTGTAGACCGCGCGCACCGGGCGCTTGCAGCACAGGGCCTGCAGGTGATCCAGGTCCGGGCCGGTGGCGCCGGCCGGGATTGCGACGATTTCCAGGTGCAGGGTTTCGGCCAGCACTTTCAAACCCGAATAGGTCAACGCGTCGACGGCAATCACGTCGCCGGGTTTGAGCAGCGCCATCATCGTCACTGCCAGGCCGTGCTGGGCCCCGCTGACGAGCAATACCTGCTCTGCCTGCGCTGCCAGTCCGCGATCCACTAGGTGCCGCGCGACCACCGCACGCTCATGCAGGCGGCCGGCATGGGGTTGATAACGCAACAGCGCTTCAAGGTCGCCGGACAACGCCAGTTGGCGCAGCGCGTTGCGCAACAAGTCTGCCTGGCCGGGCAATGACGGGTAGTTGAAATTCAGGTCGAGCATGCCGGTCGCCACAGGCATCTGCCCGCTGCCCTGCCCCGGCGGCAACGCTATCTCGCGCACGAAGGTGCCACGCCCGGTCTCACCACTGACCAGTCCCATCGCCTCCAACTCGCTGTACACCCGGCTCGCCGTCGCCAGCGCCAGCCCATGGTCGGCGGCGAGTTGACGGTGGGTGGGCAGGCGTGTGCCGGGTGGCATCTTCCCTGAGCGAATGGCCTCGGCGAACGTATCGACCAAGGATTTATAGCGAGCACGCGGCATAGTCGCTGTATCCATGACAATTTTTTGATTGCTCCAATCTTCGTCCCTAGGATGGCGCTTACGCAACTTTCCTTTTTTGGACATCGCCATGCAACGCACCTCCCTGTTCGGCACCCTGGACACCCGCACCCAGGGCTGGATCAACGGTTTTATCGGCGTGGTGATTTTCAGCGGCTCGTTACCGGCCACACGCCTGGCGGTGATGGAGTTCGACCCGGTGTTCTTGACCATGATCCGCGCGACACTCGCGGCCATCCTGGGGATGTGCCTGCTGCGGAGGTTCAAGGAAAAACGCCCCACCCGCCAACAATGGGCGCCCTTGGCCATCGTCGCGCTCGGCGTGGTGATCGGGTTTCCGTTGCTGACCGCGCTCGCGCTGCAATACGTGACCTCGGCGCACTCCATTGTGTTTATCGGCCTGCTACCACTGGCAACGGCCCTTTTCGCTGTACTGCGCGGCGGTGAGCGGCCAGGGCGGGTGTTCTGGTTGTTTTCGCTGCTGGGCAGTGCGCTGGTGGTGGGTTACGCCTTCGCCCAGGGCCTGAGCGCCGCGCCCGCCGGGGATGTGCTGATGCTGTTGGCGGTGCTGGTCTGCGGCCTGGGCTATGCCGAAGGCGCCACGCTGTCACGCAGCCTCGGCGGCTGGCAGGTGATTTGCTGGGCCCTGGTGGCGGCGCTGCCCATCGTCGCGCCGTTGAGCCTGCTGCTGGCACCCGCCTCGTTCACCGGCATCAGCCTGCCGGCCTGGCTGAGCCTGGGTTACGTAGCATTGTTCAGCATGTTGATCGGCTTTGTGTTCTGGTATCGCGGCCTTGCCCAGGGAGGCATCGCCGCGGTCGGCCAGTTGCAGCTGCTGCAACCGTTCTTCGGCCTGGCCCTGGCGGCGGGCCTGTTGCATGAGCAGGTGAGCCTGGGGATGCTGCTGGTCACGTTGGCGGTGATCGGTTGCGTGGCCGGAGCCAAAAGGTTCGCACGCTAGCGCGACGGCCCAAGGCCTGCTAAACAGAAGTGTCGTCCCCCGCCCTATTGCCAATCGAGGACTGCACCGATGACGCGTCTCACCGCCAAAGACTTTGCGCCCGAACTGCTGGAACTCTACGACGGCTACGCCCACGGCAGGCTTAACCGCCGCGAATTTCTCGACCGCGCCGCGCTGTTTACCCTGGGTGGCCTGACCGCCTCGGCCCTGCTCGCAGCCCTGAGCCCCAACTATGCGCTGGCCGAGCAGGTGAAATTCACCGATCCCGACATCGTCGCCGACTACATCACCTACCCGTCACCCAAGGGTAACGGCACCGTACGCGGCTACCTGGTGCGGCCGGCCAAGGCCGTCGGCAAGTTACCTGCGGTAGTGGTGGTGCATGAAAACCGTGGTCTGAACCCCTATATCGAAGACGTCGCACGGCGCCTGGCCAAGGCCGGCTTTATCGCCCTGGCGCCGGATGGCCTGACCTCGGTGGGCGGCTACCCCGGTAACGATGAAAAAGGCGTGGCCCTGCAGCAGACCGTCGACCCGACCAAGCTGATGAACGACTTCTTCGCCGCCATCGAGTGGCTGATGCACCACGACAGCAGCACCGGCAAAGTCGGCATCACCGGCTTCTGTTATGGCGGCGGCGTGACCAACGCAGCGGCAGTGGCCTACCCGGAGCTGGGCGCGGCCGTGTCGTTCTATGGACGCCAGCCCGAGGCCAGGGACGTGCCGCGCATCAAGGCGCCGATCATGCTGCATTACGGTGAGCTGGATGCGCGCATCAATGAGGGTTGGCCAGCCTACGAGCAGGCGCTGAAGGCCGCAGGCACGACCTACGAGGCGTATATCTACAAGGGCGCCAATCACGGTTTTCATAATGATTCGACGCCACGTTATGACGAGGCGGCGGCGAACCTGGCCTGGGAGCGCACCCTGGGGTGGTTTCGTAAATACCTGGTCTAGTGCTCCAGGGCATACCGGCGGCAGTGGTCGAGGTAGCCCTGCTCATGGCTGCCCACCAACTGCACCACGCTGGTCCAGAGCCACGACGGCGCATCCAGCTGACGCGAGCGATTTTCCTGCAACACGGCCATCCAGGCCTTGCGCGTGGCTCGGTCCATCTGGCGGGCGTGGGCCACACCGACAACGCGGGCCAGGTAACCGGCAGCATGCATGGCGTCGATTTCACTCAATTGATCCAGCTCCAGCTTCATGTCCTGGGGCAACAGTTCGCGGATGAAAAAACCGTGGTCCAGGAACCGTGTCGCCAGCATGCGCCCGCCCAACCCGGGCGACAACTGACGAGCGCCCTCCACCACCCGGCGCGCATTGTCGCGCGGCATTTTGGCGCGGGCCGCCCGTGGAGCGGCGGCGCCCACAGCTTCCTTGATATCGATCAGGCAATATTCCCGGTCGTCTTTGTCGCCCACCCCGAGCAATGCGGCATAGCGCAGTAAGCCGAGCGAACTGCAGCCCTTGACCCAATAGGCCGAGTCCAGCAATTCGACGTTGGCGTCCTTGGGTCGCCCCTTCAACGACGTCACCAACTGCTGGATGTCATCGGAGGCGCAGACCGCCGCCAACGCGCTTTTTTCCGCACGCGACAGCGACCAGAAGTGCTTGCCCAGGGGAATGGTAGGGCGCACCGCGTCCATGCGTTCCCGGGCCAGGTTCTTCCAGGTGCGCTCGACCGCGCTGCGCATCCCGGCCTTGACTTGAGAAGGGCGTGGCGGTGCCTCATCGGGCTTATCCTTGAACGCCTGCGCATAGCCCACCATCATTTCTTCGAGCATGCGCGCAGTGGTGACACCGGGCAAATCGGACCCGCGCGCGGCGGTCGCCAACGAAAGCGCCAGGCGGACCAGGTCGTGCGCGGGGTTGCCGATCACGGTCTGGTCGAGATCGCGGATGTGCATGTCGATGCGCCCATTGTTGTCGCCGGTCGGGCCGAGGTTGCCGGCATGGCAGTCCCCGCAGATCCAGATCGCCGGCCCATGGGGCAGACGGCGACCTGACTGACTGTGCAGCCACTCGTAAAATTGCACCGTACTGCCACGCACATAGGCATGGGCCGACCGGGCCATTTTCAAGTTACGCAGTTGCGTAAGGTGAGGCATGCGAGCTGACGGACGCGGAATTTTCATGAACTGACTCAAGTGCGGGGCTACGGTAGAGGATCGGCCGGCGAAAATGTTTCATTTTGTTTCAGTGATATCGCTCAGGGCTCTATTACAAGCGTTCCCAGCCACTGCTTGAACGCCAGCATGGCCGAGGTTTCGGCCCGTGACTGCAGGCGCGTCAGCCAGTAACTGCCGGTGCTGATCTGCACCTCGAAAGGCTGGCGAATCACATCGCGCTGCAGTTGCCGCGAAAACATCAGCGCCGGCGCAAGTGCCACGCCGACGCCCTGCAACGCCGCATCCATCATTGCCAACGACGAATCGAACACAATGCTGCGCGGCAATAAAGTGTCTGCGGGTAACCCGGCGGCCTGGAACCACAGGCTCCATTCATCGGCGCGGTAGGAGCGCAGCAACGTGTGTTTCAACAGGTCGGCCGGGGTGTGCAACTGTTCGGCAAGGTGCGGCACGCAGAGCACGCTGAGCGGTGCTTCCAGCAGTTGGCAGGCGTCGGTGCCGTGCCAGGCGCCGGAACCGAAACGGATCGCGTAATCCAGGCCTTCGGCGGCAACATCGACGCGGTTGTTGTGCGTGGACAGGCGCAGATCGATAAACGGGTAGCGGCTTTGGAAATCCGGCAAGCGCGCCAACAGCCAGCCCACCGCAAAGGTCCCGACGGCGCCGACCGTCAGCACCTCGCGGTAATGCCCGGCCTCGAACTGGCCCAGCGTATGGGCAATGCGGTCGAACGATTCGCGCAGCACCGGCAGCAGGGTTTCGCCTTCGCTCGTGAGCATCAGCCCGCGCGGCAGGCGTTTGAACAGGGTGACATTGAGCTGCGCTTCCAGGCTTTTAACCTGGTGGCTGACCGCCGCCTGAGTCACACATAACTCGATGGCAGCCCGGGTGAAGCTCAGGTGCCGGGCGGATGCCTCGAAAGCGCGCAGGGCATTGAGGGGGAGATGGGAGCGCAGCATGCTTTGCCCTATTTTTTCTAATGGCTCGTGCAAGATATCATCGTTTGTACCGCTTCCCGTTAACGCCTAGATTGGCGACGCCCGCGCAGGCCCCCGGCATTCGTCAACCCGTTACATGGAAGCGAAAATAACATGCACGAAAAATCCTGTCTTAGCGTACGAAACCTCCTGATTTTATCGTTATTGCTGGTCTCTGGCCCTTGCATGGCCGTTGCTGACCTGCGCAATGTGGTCGACAGCAATGTCAAACCGCTCATGCAGCAGCAGCACATTACCGGACTGTCGGTGGCCGTGGTCAGGAACGGTCAGGCGCAATACTTTAACTACGGCGTAGCGTCCAAGGAGAGCAAGCAACCTGTCACTCAAGACACGCTGTTCGAAGTCGGCTCAGTGACCAAGACCTTCACCGCAACGCTCGGCGGCTATGCCCTGGCCAGCGGCAAGCTGAAGCTGTCGGACAGCGCCAGCCAGCACTGGGCCGAACTGGCCGGCAGCGCGTTCGACCGCATCAGCCTGTTGCAACTGGCGACCTACACAGCGGGCGGCCTGCCGTTGCAATTCCCGCCGGCGGCTGACAGCGCCGCGACCATGCTCGGTTACTACACCCACTGGCAACCCGGTTACAGCCCCGGCACACAGCGTCTCTACTCCAACCCGAGCATTGGCCTGTTCGGCTACCTCGCGGCCAAAAGCCTGGGCCAGCCGTTCAACGTCGCCATGGAGCAGACGCTGCTCCCGGCGCTGGGCCTGAAAAACACCCATATCAACGTGCCTGCCGACCAGCTCGGCCGCTATGCCCAAGGCTACGATAAACAGGAAAAGCCGGTGCGCGTGGGCGCCGGCGCACTGGACAGTGAAGCCTACGGTATCAAGACCAGCGCCCAGGACCTGGCGGGCTACGTAATGCTGAACATGCACCCCGAGACCTTGAGCAAGGCGCTGCAACAGGCGATCGCCACCACCCACACCGGTTACTACACGGTCGGCGACATGACCCAGGGCCTGGGCTGGGAACGCTACCCCTACCCCATCACCGTGCAAACGTTGATCGACGGCAACTCAACGCCGATGGCGATGGAGCCGCACCGGGTCAACTGGCTGAAACCGGCCCAGGCGCAACCCGGCAACGTGCTGTACAACAAGACCGGTTCTACCAGTGGCTTCGGCGCCTACGTGGCCTATGTGCCGAGCAGGGACATCGGCGTGGTGATCCTGGCGAACAGGAACTACCCGAATGCCGAGCGGGTGAAAGTGGCCCATGCGATCTTGAGCGCGATTGATCACTGACGCCTGGCACAAAACCTGTACGGATGGGGTTGGGTAGCTCGGTAAAAATCTTGCAATAGTCAAAGCGGGAACGTGCTTTCGGAAATCGACGACGGATTAGCACTGCCGCACGTACGAAACGTGCGGTAGCTAAGTCGCCTTTCCGGAGTCCAGCGATGCCCGTTATCTCTCAACGCACTGCAGAACATCTTCCTACCGAGCAACCCTCTTCCACCGAGCCCGCTGCAGCGAATACGGCCACGGCGATTTCGCCTGCCGAGCACGATACCCCGACCCCTTCATGGATTGAGCTGATCAAGCGCTCACCAGGTTACAAAGCGGAAAGCCAACTTGCCGCCGCTTTTGCGGCCGAACTGGTCAATGCGGCAGTTGACGCGAGTGGCGGCAAATACGACACCCCGGTGTTACCCGTCTCTCTCGACTCAAAGTTCGGACAATGGCGCCAGCACCTGGATGACTTGCTCGCAGGGCCCGACTTTCAGCAATGGGCGGACTTCAATAACATTGATCGTTCCAAGCCCATTCGCATCTCCCCTCAATCGAGCGGGTCGCAGGAACACATCACCGCGACGCTCAAACCCCGGTCCCATCATTATCCTGCGCAACTGCAGGTGTTCAGCCCTGGACAGGGCAAACCGATGCCGGACTCCTGGCGGCTGATCATGCAAGCCGCGAGCACCTTGACAGGCGATCGCAGCTCCGTCGTAGTACCTGCCCCTGGCCAGTCCTCCCCCAGCGCACACGCCGAGCGTCCTGCCACGCTTTCCGAGATCGCCAAGTTTTACGGCGAATCTTTTCCTGATACCCGGCAGCAGGCCGTGGACCGCGCAAATGAGCTGAAACAGGAAGGCGCGTTTCCGATGCCCGATACCTCCCTGTCAAGCGCACAGCTTGAGCGGGGATCTGAAGAGACGCTCGAGCGGCAACACAAGACGCTGGGCGATATCAACAATAAAAACCGACTGTTCCAGCAGCTGAGCAAGGCACTCAGCCCCTCGCCCGAGCCCGCTGACACCCGGCCGCATTTCATCGCCGAGCCGCAGACGCCCGAGGCTGCCGAGCGCATCGAAAAAGCCCGGATCAAGGAGTTTCTGCAGAGTAACCACGTACAGATCGACCCCGCTTCCTGGTACTTCCAGGACGCGCAGTTGACGCCCGAGGATAACGTCAGCATTGAAAAATTCATCGCCGATAGCGGCCGTAAGATTCCGGAAACGAAAGATGAGATAAAAATCCTTATTGAACACCTCAAGCATGACGTCCTGCTGGCCCTGCCCGATGGCAACTTCAAGGGTGCCTTGGGTTGGGCGGTGCCTCTGAGCCTGTATGAACAAAAGCAGGTTTACTCGCACATCGCCTATAACAATTTGCAACTGCCTGGACTCGGCGGCACGCACGCCAGCGATAGAACCGGGGGGGCCTTTAATTACCTGACAAAAAACCTGCACTTCACCTCCCAGCAGCTTCAATATCCTCGCCAAATATTGAGGGAGATTCTCGCGTCACCCAAAGCCAGGGAGTTGGAAGCCGCCCTCCAAAAGAAGATGGGGGCCGCAGAGGATAAAGACAGTTCCGACTGGGTCTTGGCAGCGATGGCGTTGGGACTGGGCTCTCCATCCTGGATGGAACCCGCCAAGAGAAACGAAGTGGCCGGCTATGATCTGGCCGACAAAGCCTTTTACGGCAAGCCGTTGCAGACTATCCGCAAAGGCCTTGAGCAACACCTGGTGTCCAGCGGGCGCGCAAACCCTGATTTGGCGCCCACGGCCGCCTATCTGTTGGCCCCACCTGAACTGTTGGTCAAAGATATTCCCAACTACGTGACCTACGGCTCGCCCAGCTGGTTCAGCCTGAAAGTCACGGCAGCCTTCATCGAGGCAAAGAGCCCCGGCAGTTGCGCAAACATGACCTTTGACCAGGTGGCAAACTACGGCAGTCTGGAACCCATCACGGACGAGGATGAACAGCTGCTCGATGAGGTCAAGCAGGACGCATTGATCGATTGGGCATTGATGTTCGGGGTCCTGCCGGCCTCCACGACGGGCGACTATTCGGCCCAGCAATTGAACGCGGCGCACAGCACGTTCTCCGGGGTGATGGCCGGGCTGACGACTGTCAGCACCGACTTGAGCGCGCCCCTGCCCCTTCTGAAGGACAAGGCGTTGGAACTGATGGGCAAGCATATTAAAAATGTCGACCTCACCGCCAAGGTCATCACCCGAGCCGCGGATAGAACCAGTAATGCATTGAATACAGTGCCGTGGGACGTCACGTATGGCCCGTATTCGCTGCTGGACCTGAGTCTCTCCCAGAACCTCGAGGACCTGAAAGACAATCAAGAGTGGTACTCATCCGACCAGCAGAAGGTTCCGACTGGAGCGATCCAGGCGCTCAGCATCCTTCCCGATATAAAAGACCTTCACCAAACCGAACTGGCGGATTTCGAACGGCGCAGAACGAGTTCATTGACCAAACTCACCAAGCATCTGATTGCACAATTGCCCCTGGCCGATCGACAGCAACTGGAATATGGGAGCCTCGAAATACTTCGTCAAAGGCCGATTGAAAAATTCACAGCTACCGGAATCGCAAGCCACACCAGTCTCTCATACCCCAAGCCGCAAAAAAGCAACATCGACGAACCCCTGCTGATCAAAGCGACCCATCAAGGGCGCACAATCACCTATGAATTCAATCCAGCCAAAAATTACATACGCTCAAGCTCCACCGTCGCCGGCTTGCAAGGCAAATGGGAAGAGAAAAATACAAACTCGGTGACAGGATTCACCTACAAAAACGTGATTGTCGAGCCGCTGGTCGACGCCCAGATACGGACTCAGGATTTACAAGCCAAAGTTCCAAGTGAAGCGGCTATTCCTTTTTCCTATAACAGCCCGCGCAGCCAGTTTCTCGCTAACCTGGTTACCCGTTATTCCTATCAGGACTACGACTTGAAAGCCCTGACCGCCGCCGCCCATCACACCACCAAGTTTGACGAAGAAGACGGCGACCACGAAGCCAATACCAACGCTTTACTGGGTACCATCCCGCTTGCGTCCGGGATCCGGAAGGCGATTCAGGGCGACTGGCAAGAAGCGACCATCTCACTTGTATTTGATGGCGTCATGCTGCTCGCACTGGGTTTGCCGAAAGCAGTTCGAGGGCTATCCTCAGTGCCCTCCCAGCTCAGGAGCGCTCGAACATTC
This sequence comes from Pseudomonas sp. 34 E 7, assembly GCF_900005715.1. NCBI lineage: Bacteria > Pseudomonadati > Pseudomonadota > Gammaproteobacteria > Pseudomonadales > Pseudomonadaceae > Pseudomonas > Pseudomonas sp. 34 E 7. The sequence continues at coordinate 29,379 of NZ_CVTX01000196.1, read as the reverse complement.
GGTGGCCAACTGTTCAAAAACGCACGCAACATTTCTGCTTATGCCTCCAATGGGCCATTCAGGAACCTGACCCGCGCCCGGACCGGACGCTATGAACTGTCCAAGTTTGCTTCCCGTCACGATGTGGTCGAGGGCACCTATAAAAAAGGCAGTGCAACCTTGTCTGCACCTGCCAAGTTGGACGGCAAAACCGGGAAATGGCATGCCTTCAACCCCGCAACGAACCGCACGTATGGAAAACCCCTTGAGAATTACACACCGCACGCGCACCTCGATGATGCAACGACCGGCCTGAATCGTCATGGGCTGACGAGCAGGGAGCGTGCGTTGGATATCGCACTCGGGAGGGATAATGTGATTCAAATGGGGCGCCCGATGAACGGCTTTAACGTCATCGGCAACGAAATACACACGTATTCGGATCTTTTCAAAAAAACAAACCGTCTTAACATCGTCGCCCATGGCGTAGAGCGCGGTTTTTTCGACAAGCTATCCGGAAACGGCGCAAAAGTGGTTGTGGACGATGTGCTCTATGATGCACCGGGACTGATTAAATTATTGCGCAGCAAAGGGGTGGACCCTGCCAGTTTCGATAACGTGCGCCTGCTAATTTGTTATTCGGCAGAAGGGCAAAGCAAATCGTTTGCGCGTCTATTCCAACAGGAAATAAAAAAACCCGTAAAAGCGTTTGAAGGTACGGTGACAATGACCTATGGCTCAACGGATGTAACTAAAAAAAGAATCAACATGCACAAAATTGTTACCGAGGCCAATCCAACGCAACCGCCGCATCTGGTCAATTTAGCGACCGACGTGTTGCTCAAGGACCAGTTTTTAGGAAAAATCACACCTACCATCTATAAAAACCATGGGCAAAAAATCAGGGTTAATGTGGCAAGTTTAAAGGAACCGGACAAATATGTAGACGCTGTCGTTGCGTACAAGCCTCGTCAATTCACGCGCTGAGCCGCTACCGGGACCTTAAGGGGCCTGTAGTTTATCGGGCGCTCGGCTTTTAGCTGGCGAGCACACTATGGCGCATACGCCCACGTCATCCGAAACGACGCCCCGCCCCACTCCGAATCCAGCACGTGCACCTGCCCGCCGTGCCACTGGCTGACCCGCTTGACCAGCGCCAGGCCCAAGCCAAAGCCGCCTGTGCGGCGGTCGCGGCTGGTATCCAGGCGCAGGAAGGGCTCGAAAATCTTGGTGCGCCCCTCCAACGGCACGCCCGGGCCGTCGTCATCGACCCGCACTTCATAGCCGCTGCCGAACTTCACCAGCGACACTTCCACGCGGCGATCGGCATAACGGATCGCATTGCGCAGCAGGTTGATCAGCGCCCGCGCCATGAAGCGCGGCTCGATCTGAATAACATCGACTTCACAGGTGCGCAGCGACAATTGCACGCCCGCCGCCTCGGCCTCCAGCGTCACGCTGCCGATCACGCTGTCCAGCCAGCTCTGGGCCTCGATATTTTCACGGGTAACCTGGGTCGCGCCGCGCTCCAGGCTGGCGTAGGTCAGCAGTTCGGAGACCATCTCTTCCAGCTCGCCAAGGTCGGCGTACATATCGGCGATCAACTGGCGGCTTTGGCGTGGATCGGCCTGCTGCTTGAGCTGATCCAGTTCAAAGGACAAGCGCGCAATCGGCGTGCGCAGTTCGTGGGACACCGCATTGGTCAGCTCGCGCTGGTTGGCGATCAGGCTTTCGATGCGCTCGGCCATCTGGTTGAAGTGCCCGGCCAGTGCGCGCACGGTAGAGCGGCGCGGCAGCAGAATGCGCGAGCCGAGGTCGTTGTCGCCGAAGCGCTGCGCCGCCAGGCGGATGTGTTCCAGGTCGCGCCAGTGCGGGCGCACCCAGAAGTACAGGACGATAGCCAGGCTCACGCCGAGCAAGCCATAGGCCCACAGGTACAGCCACTTGGGCTCTTCCGGCAGTCGAATCTCAAGCAATTGCGCGCCGTCGTCGATAGGCGCGAGAAACTTCATGAAGTCCTCGCGCACCACCACCTGATCATTGGCAAGCAGCTTCTGTTCACGCTCGCTCAGGTGCTGGGCGCCGCGCTGCACCAGTTTCAGACGCAGGCCATAATGCGGTTGCAGCTCATCCAGGCGTGCCTGGCGCGCCGCGCCCTGCACCGGCCGCAGTTGCTCCACAAGGGCCCACGCCGGGCCCCGCAAGGCCTCTCGGTTATAGGTCTCGTTGGACTCGGGCATGTACGCGTCCAGGCCGTAATTGACCAGCCAGATTGCCCCGGCCAGGCCGAGCGCGAGGATCACATAGAGACGCAGGTACAGGCGCAGCACCTAAACCTCCCACGCGAACGCATTGAACAGGTAGCCCTTGCCCCAGATGGTCTTGATGCACACCGGCTCCCGCGGGTTGTCATTGAGCTTGCCGCGCAGTTTGCTGATATACACGTCGACGCTGCGATTCAGGCCATCGAAGGCAATACCGCGCATACGGTTGAGAATGTCGTCGCGCGAAAGGGTGGTTCCGGCGTTGCTCGCCAGCAGCCATAGCAACTCGAACTCCATGGTGGTGAGGTCGATCTGCTCATCGCCCAGCCTGACCACCCGACAACTGCGATCAATCGACAACCGGCCAAACGCCAGGGCGCCGCGCACCACGGGCTCGGGCGCCTGGCGCCGTTGCAACGCGCGCAAACGGGCGAGCAGCACCGGTGGCTTGATCGGCTTGATCACGTAATCGTCAGCGCCGGACTCAAGGCCGAGGATATGGTCCAGATCATCTTCCCTGGCCGTCAGGATCACGATGGGGGTATCCGACACGCTGCGAATCTCGCGGCACACATGCAACCCGCTCTGGCCCGGCAGCATCAAGTCGAGCACGACCATTTTCGGCTTGAACGCCAGAAACGCCGCCAAGGCCAGATCGCCCCGGTGCACCACCCGCACCTCGAAACCGTGTTGCGACAGAAAATGCGCGATCAGCCCTGCCAGCCTCTCGTCGTCTTCGACGAGCAAGACCTTGCCCAGCCCCAGGTTTTCCATAAGTTCCCAGTGTACGAACGCAGATTGAAAGGCCGGCATTATAGGTGGCAAGCTGGTCGAGAAGAGCAGCGCCCGTGTACCGTGTCGGCAAGCTTCATGCTTTTAAGAGTTTTTAACAAATAGCCTGCAATCTTTTACGCCATTCACAGGGAGTCATATGCGCAGGGATTACCTGGCGTTCTTCGTTTCGATGTTCCTGTCGCGGCTGGCGGACCAGATCCTGTTGTTCATCGTGCCGCTGGTGGTGTTCCAGACGACTCGGAGTGTGTCGTGGGCAGGCCTGGCGTTCTTTGTCGAATCACTGCCGCGCTACCTGGCATTCCCCGTATGCGGGGCCTTGTGCGACCGGTTTTCCCCGGTGCGCATCCTGCATGTCAGTCAAGTGTATCGGGCCCTGGCCTGCGCGATGGCGGTTGCGCTGTACGGGCTGTTCGACGGTATCCAGTGGCTGGTGATCCTGTCTGCGGTGTGCGGAGTATTGACCACCCAGGGCATCATGGCGCGGGAGGTGGTGATGCCGCATATCTTCCACCACTACACCTACGCCAAGACCTTGTCCTATTCACAGATCGCCGACCAGAGCGGCCTGGTACTCGGGCCTTTGGTGGCGGCGTTGATACTGGAAGTCTGGCAGTGGCCCTGGGTGGTGCTGGCAATCGCCGCGCTGTTTGTGCTGGCGGACCTGGCGATGCGAGTCTGGCAGCGCAACACCACGGTGGACCTGCCCCTCCACGAACAACCCGCAGGTATCTGGCTGCAACCCTTGCGTACCGCCTTCGGCCACATCCGCAACCGGATGGCGTTGAAACGCATCATTACCCTGGCGGTGGGTGTGAACCTGATTGTCGGGGTCACGCTGGCCACATCGGCGGCGATGGTCACCGGGCAATACGCGGCCGATAAAGACGCCTACGCCCTGCTGCAGGCCGCCGGCGCGGTGGTGACCCTGGTGATTCTGTTTTACCTGGCGCGTTCGACCCTGGCGCTGAAGGCGCTCGGCGGGCTGTCGTATTCGATGATTGTCGTTGGCGCGCTGGTCACCGCCATCAGCCCCGGCCTGTGGGCGTACGCCGTGGGCTTCCTGCTGGTGAGCGGGTTCGACAAGATGTTCAACGTGTACATGCGCAGCATGCGTCAGCGGGTCATACCGGTGCAGGATTTCGGCAAGACAGTGGGCGTGATCACCTTGCTCAACAATCTGGCCCAGCCCTTGGCGGGCCTGATGATTGCCGTGCTGGCCGCGCCCTTCGGCACGCAGACGGTCATCCTGCTGCTGAGCGCAATCAGCGCCTTGATCGGCGTGGCCGTGGCCTCAGGCTGGCACGCCACTGTGAAAGCGGAACTCGACGTCGGGTGACTCGATCAGTGCCTGCTCGGCCGCCCTCACCCGCTCGATCACCTGGGCGATGTCCTTGGCGTCACCGTACTGGTACGCCAATTTCAGGTAGCCCTGGAAGTGCCGTGCTTCGCTTTTGAGCAAACCGAAGTAGAACTTGCCGAGTTCTTCATCCAAATGCGGCACCAGCGCTTCGAAACGCTCGCAGCTGCGCGCTTCGATGAAGGCACCCACCACCAGGGTGTCCACCAGCTTGACCGGCTCATGGTTGCGCACCACCTTGCGCAAGCCCGAGGCGTAGCGGCCGGCGGACAATTGACGCAGCTCGACCTTGCGTTTCTTGATCAGGCGCATGACCTGCTCATGATGCACCAGTTCTTCACGGGCCAGGCGCGACATCATATTGATCAGGTCGACGTGGCCGTGGTACTTGGCGATCAGGCTCAGGGCGGTGCTGGCGGCTTTGAATTCGCAGTTCTTGTGATCGATCAGCAGGGTTTCCTGATCGGCCAGCGCGGCCTGCACCCAGGCATCAGGGGTGCGGCAGCCGAGGAATTCGTGGATTTCGGGCAGGATCATCGGGCTCACGGGCAAAGGATCACAAAAGGCCGCCGATTATACCGACCCCGCTGCAGACCGCCAGCCATGGGCCTTGATGTACATCAAGATGACACCAGGCCAGCAGCAACTATAGTTGTTCCAGGCCCCTTCCTGGAGATCCGACCATGCAAGCCATCCGCAGCATACTGGTGGTCATCGAGCCCGAGCATTCCGAGAGCCTGGCCCTCAAGCGCGCCAAGCTGATCGCCGGGGTCACCGGCGCGCACTTGCATCTGCTGGTGTGTGACAGGAAGCATGAGCATTCGGCGCTGCTGAGCCTGCTCAAGTCCGGTCTGCAGGAGGATGGGTATAGCGTTTCCACCGAACAGGCGTGGAACGACAGCCTGCATGAAACCATCATCGAGGTGCAGCAGGCCGAGGGCTGCGGGCTGGTGATCAAGCAGCACTTACCCGACAGCCCGTTGAAAAAGGCCCTGCTGGCCCCGGCGGACTGGAAACTGCTGCGCTATTGCCCAACGCCCGTGCTGCTGGTCAAGACCGCTACGCCCTGGGCAGAACGGGTGATTCTGGCGGCCATCGACGTGGGCAATACCGACAGCGAACACCGTGCGCTGCATAACGCCATCATCGACCACGGTTTCGATATCGCGAGCCTGGCCAAGGCGCAGTTGCACGTCATCAGCGCGCATCCATCGCCGATGCTGTCGGCGGCGGACCCGACCTTCCAGCTCAGGGAAACCATCGCGGCGCGTTATCGCGAGCAATGCAAAGCCTTCCAGGCCGAATTCGACGTGGATGACGCACACCTGCATATCGAAGAAGGGCCGGCGGATGTGTTGATTCCCTTCGCGGCGCATAAATGGCAAGCGGCCGTGACCATCATCGGCACCGTGGCGCGTACCGGGATTTCCGGGGCGTTGATCGGCAATACGGCGGAGGTGGTGCTCGATGCGGTGGAAAGCGACGTGCTGGTGCTCAAGCCGCAGACATTGATGGATCATCTGGAAGAACTCGCCACCCAGTCCTGACATCGCGCCTTCAGGCACCGAGAACCCAATGTGGGAGGGGTCTTGCCCCCGATGACAGTGTGTCAGCCAATGCATCTGGTAACTGACACTCAGCCATCGGGAGCAAGCCCCCTCCCACACTTTGGATTTGTATTGTCAGGTAGACAATGCATCCTTCAGGAAGCCCGGCGCGATATAGCGCTGGTAATGTGCCTCGGAAAGGATAAAGAACTCCCGGTCAATGGCATCGCGCAACTGCGGCAGCGCCCAGTCGCGAAACTCCGGTAGCAGCACCATGCCGTAGGCCTCCAGGTTATTGATCACCCGCGCCCCACGCGCAATCAATTGGTAGGCCCAGCAATATTCGGACTGGTGCGGCACAAATCGAATCTTGCGCTGTTCCAACTGCCCGCGCAGCGTCTTGGGGTCGAAAACCTCGACTTTGCCGGCCATTACCTGCACCAGCAACTGCTCGAGCCTGAGCCAGACCGCGCGCTTTTCTTCTTCGTTATAGCCATTCCACTGGATCACCTCGTGGTGAAAGCGCTTGCAGCCGCGGCACACGAGATCGCCGTAGACCGTGGAGCACAGGCCGACGCAGGGGGTCTTGATGGTTTGGTTGGGCATGGGCGAAAACACGCAAATCAGCGAAACAGTGCGCCATGTTAGCCCTTTGTCTAAGGTTGATCACCCTGCAAACTTGGCGACGCAACTTACCTTTAGATTTTTTTTGCCGTAGAATCACCCGGCCTTGTAAGGCGCCAATAATCCGCTGGAAGCTGTTTTCAAAGCGTCACGAGCACAGTCGTTCCTTCAGAACGGTGTTGGCGCGGGTTTGACCCCGGTAGGTCAGAGCCCGCGCCAACCCTCATCAGCTCCGTTCTGCAGGCGTAAAACTTTGAAAGCAGCTTCTGTAAGGAATGCCGGCAGCGCTGGCTTTGCGGCCCAAAAAGCCCCCGAGCGCACGCGTGCCGGTCATTCCTGGATGAGCGTCCCGTGGGACCACTGATGAGGGTAATAACTGTGCTTGAAGCCTACCGCAAACATATCGAAGAGCGTGCCGCCCTGGGTATCGTTCCCCAGCCGCTTAACGCCGAACAAACCGCAGGCCTGGTCGAGCTGCTGAAAAATCCTCCGGCTGGCGAAGAAGAATTCCTCGTTGACCTGATCACCAACCGTATTCCACCAGGCGTTGACGAAGCGGCCTACGTCAAGGCCGGCTTCCTGTCCGCCCTGGCCAAAGGCGAAGCCACCTCCCCCCTGATCGACAAAAAGCGCGCGGTTGAACTGCTTGGCACCATGCAGGGCGGCTACAACATCGTGACGCTGGTCGAGCTGCTGGACGACGCCGAACTGGCGCCTGTCGCGGCCGCCCAGCTCAAGCACACCCTGCTGATGTTCGACGCCTTCCACGACGTCGCGGAAAAAGCCCGCAACGGCAACGAACACGCCAAGGGCGTGATCCAGTCCTGGGCCGACGGCGAGTGGTTCCGCAACCGCCCGACCCTGGCCGACAAGATCAGCCTGCGCGTGTTCAAGGTCACCGGCGAAACCAACACCGACGACCTGTCCCCTGCCCCGGACGCCTGGTCCCGCCCTGATATCCCGCTGCACGCCCTGGCCATGCTGAAAATGGCCCGCGAAGGCATCGTGCCGGACGAGCAAGGCAAGACCGGCCCGATGAAGCAGATCGAAGAGATGCGCGGCCAGGGCTTCCCGATCGCCTACGTCGGTGACGTGGTCGGCACCGGTTCGTCGCGTAAATCGGCCACCAACTCGGTGCTGTGGTTCTTCGGCGACGACGTACCTTACGTGCCGAACAAGCGCGCCGGCGGCTTCTGCTTCGGCAGCAAGATCGCGCCGATCTTCTACAACACCATGGAAGATGCGGGCGCACTGCCGATCGAGTTCGACGTCAGCAACATGAACATGGGCGACGTGATCGACCTGTACCCCCATGCTGGCAAAGTCTGCAAGCACGGCACCGACGAAGTGATCACCACCTTCGAAATGAAGACCCCGGTGCTGTTGGACGAAGTGCGCGCAGGCGGCCGTATTCCGCTGATCATCGGTCGCGGCCTGACCGACAAGGCTCGTGCCGAACTGGGCCTGGGCCCTACCGACCTGTTCAAGTTGCCTGAAGCGCCTGTCGACACCGGCAAAGGCTTCACCCTGGCACAGAAAATGGTCGGCAAGGCATGCGGCCTGCCGGAAGGCAAAGGCGTTCGTCCAGGTACGTACTGCGAACCGAAGATGACCACCGTCGGCTCTCAGGACACCACCGGTCCAATGACCCGTGATGAACTCAAAGACCTGGCGTGCCTGGGCTTCTCGACCGACCTGGTGATGCAGTCGTTCTGCCACACCGCGGCCTATCCCAAGCCGATCGACGTGACCACCCACCACACCCTGCCTGACTTCATCATGACCCGTGGCGGTGTATCGCTGCGTCCAGGCGACGGCATCATCCACAGCTGGCTGAACCGCATGCTGCTGCCGGACACCGTGGGTACCGGTGGTGACTCCCACACCCGCTTCCCGATGGGCATCTCCTTCCCGGCCGGTTCCGGCCTGGTGGCGTTTGCCGCAGCCACTGGCGTGATGCCACTGGACATGCCGGAATCGATCCTGGTGCGTTTCAAAGGCAAGATGAAGCCTGGCATCACCCTGCGTGACCTGGTGCACGCCATTCCTTACTACGCGATCCAGGCTGGCCTGCTGACCGTAGAGAAGAAAGGCAAGAAAAACGCCTTCTCCGGCCGCATCCTGGAAATCGAAGGCCTGAACGACCTGACGCTGGAGCAGGCTTTCGAGCTGTCCGACGCCTCGGCCGAACGTTCGGCTGCCGGTTGCACCATCAAGCTGTCCAAGGACTCCGTCACCGAGTACCTGAACTCCAACATCACCCTGCTGCGCTGGATGATCGGTGAAGGCTACGGTGATGCGCGTACCCTGGAACGTCGCGCCCAAGCGATGGAAGCCTGGGTGGCCAATCCGGAGCTGATGGAAGCCGATGCCGACGCCGAATACGCCGAAGTGATCGAGATCGACCTGGCCGAAATCAACGAGCCGATCCTCTGCGCGCCGAACGACCCGGACGATGCCCGTCTGCTGTCCAGCGTTGCCGGTGAGAAGATCGACGAAGTGTTTATCGGTTCGTGCATGACCAACATCGGTCACTTCCGCGCTGCCGGCAAGCTGCTGGAACAGGTCAAGGGCCAGCTGCCAACCCGTCTGTGGCTGTCGCCGCCGACCAAGATGGACGCTCACCAACTGACCGAAGAAGGCTACTACGGCATCTACGGCAAGGCTGGCGCACGCATGGAAATGCCGGGCTGCTCGCTGTGCATGGGTAACCAGGCACGCGTAGAGCCGAACTCGACTGTAGTGTCGACGTCGACTCGTAACTTCCCGAACCGTCTGGGTGACGGCGCCAACGTCTACCTGGCTTCGGCCGAGCTGGCGGCAGTGGCTTCTACCCTGGGTCGCCTGCCGACTGTGGAAGAGTACATGGGCTACGCAGCGAAACTGGACACTATGGCCAGTGACGTCTACCGCTACCTGAACTTCGACCAGATTGCCGAGTTCCGCAAGATCGCGGCAAGCGCCAACATCCCGGTGATTCAAGCTTAACGGTGTGTTGATGTAGCTAACGCCGCGTATCGCAAGATACGCGGCGTTTTTTATGCCTGGAATAAAGTATCAGCAACACCACAAAACACATGTGGGAGGGGGCTTGCCCCCGATAGCAGTGGTTCAGACAACTCACAAGTGACTGATATTCCGCTATCGGGGGCAAGCCCCCTCCCACATTGGATCTCTGCCGATTTTGAAGCGTGTGTCAGCACTTAGACAACCAGCGAATATACCAACGCGGTAATCCAATACCGGGTAAACAAACGCCGCGTATCGCAGATTAAGCGTTTTTTTACGCCTGGAATAAAGTATCAGCAGCACCACAAAACACATGTGGGAGGGGGCTTGCCCCCGATAGCAGTGGTTCAGTCAACTCACAAGTGACTGATACGCAGCTATCGGGGGCAAGCCCCCTCCCACATTTGGATCTCTGCCGATTTTGAAGCGCGTGTCAGCACTTAAATAATCAGCGAATATACCAACGCACCGGGTAAACAAACGCCGCGTATCGCAAGATACCCGGCTTTTTTTATGCCTGGAATAAAGTATCAGCAACACCACAAAACACATGTGGGAGGGGGCTTGCCCCCGATAGCTGTGGTTCAGTCAACTCACAAGTGACTGATACTCCGCTATCGGGGGCAAGCCCCCTCCCACATTTGGATCTCTGCCGATTTTGAAGTGTGTGTCAGCACTTAGACAACCAGCGAATATACCAACGCGGTAATCGCCACCAGGCCGACGGCGGTGACAAACACATTCGATGCCTGCCCTCGGTACTTGGCCATGGCCGGCACCTTGCGGATCGCGTACATCGGCATCAGGAACAGAATCGACGCAATCACCGGCCCACCCAGGGTCTCGATCATGCGCAGAATGCTCGGGTTCAGCGTGGCGACGATCCAGCACACCACCAGCATGAAGGCGGCGGTCATGCGGTCCAGCGACTTGGCGGCCGGGCGGCGGCCGGTTTTGAGCACCAGGCCCTTGAGGCCCTCGCTGGCACCGATGTAGTGGCCCAGGAACGACTTGGCAATCGCCACGAACGCAATCAACGGCGCGGCGAAGGCAATGGTCGGGTTATCGAAATGGTTGGCCAGGTACGACAGGATCGACAGGTTCTGCGCCTTCGCCTCGGCCAACTGCGCCGGGGACAGGGTCAGCACGCAGCTGAACACGAAGAACAGCACCATTGCCACCATCAACAGGTGCGCGCGGCACAGGATCTTTGAACTGCGCTCGTCGGCATATGCGCCGTACTGACGCTTCTGGTCCACCGCAAAGGCCGAGATGATTGGCGAATGGTTGAACGAAAACACCATCACCGGAATCGCCAGCCACAAGGTGTTGAGCAAGGCCGACGGCGCCGGAACCTCACTGGCGGTGCTGAGGATGCCGCCATTCCAATGCGGCACCAGGTAGACGGCGAGGAACAGCAAGGCCACGATAAACGGGTACACCATCAGGCTCATGGCCTTGACGATCACCTGTTCACCGCAACGCACCACCGCCAGCAGGCCCAGGATCAGCACAAACGCCAGGACAGCTCGCGGCGGCGGCATGATGTGCAGTTGATGTTCCATGAAACTGCTGACGGTATTGGTCAGGGCCACGCTGTAGATCAGCAGGATCGGAAAGATCGCGAAGAAGTACAGCAACGTAATCAGGGCACCGGCCTTGAGCCCGAAATGCTCTTCGACCACATCGGTGATGTCGGAACCTTCGCGGCCGGACAAAACGAAACGCGTCAGCCCACGGTGGGCAAAGAACGTCATCGGGAAGGCCAGCAGCGCGAGGATCACCAACGGCCAGAAGCCCCCCAGGCCCGCGTTGATCGGCAAGAACAAAGTGCCGGCGCCGATGGCGGTGCCGAACAGCCCAAGCATCCAGGTGGTGTCCTGGCGGCTCCAGCTTGTGAGCGTTGCAGGTGTCGTTGCATAGCGATCGTTGACGCTATTGGCCTGATCATTCATCCGGTCGGATCTCCGCATTCACACGGCCGGGACGAGTCAGAAAAACCTGACAGGCAGCGCCCCGACCTCAACAGGGGCGCGATTGTCCGGGATTATTGAGAATAAGCAAAGACTTAGCTGAGGAACGGCAACTCAGTGCAGGGGCTTGAGAGCGATTTTTGTTCGTTGATCTCGCGCTTATGCCATTACCTGCCAGGCTGAGCCGAGCGCCTCATTCGTCGATTCCGCCCGCCGGGCATGACGCGCGATGAAAATGAGCACACTGACACAACTCGATTTATTTAAATCAGCCCAGTCGCTCGTTGTTCTGCGATTTAAACCCACTGACAGGCACCCACTAGTATTTAACTAACCAGCCCAAGTAAGACAATTCCTACATAGAGTTTATCACCGCACTTTCTATTAATTTATTAACCGCCGCTTTTGTTACAAGGATTTGCCCAGGTATTGAGCGCTCATCCTGTCAAGCCTATATTCCAACCCAGCACGAACAAGCCGTCTTTCTGAAACCATGACAACAAAAGCGAACACTGAATTCGCCAGGAGCGACTCTATGAAAAAATACAACCTACTGTTCACCCTGTTACTTTTCGTTGGAATAATCTCCCCACTTACCAGCCAGGCACAGTCAACAGCCGAAAACTCCGACGCCAGCGCCCTGGCGACGTCCCCCCGCTGGCTGACGACAAAAGTATATGTAGAGGGCGCGCCGGACATTGACGTAAAGGACAAGTACCCAGGCGTGGTCGGCATATCACTGTGGGACCCCGACCGCAACCGCTATGAATTTTTCTACAGCGATACCGGGCTGTCCAAGTACGAGAACGGCGGCGGCGGTTACTTCATGGTAACCGGTGACAAAAAAAGCCATATCCTGATACCCGACAAAGGGACAACAAGAACCATCGTCCGGAAACTTGAGACATTGAATACGCAAGAATTCACTTATTCCCGCGAAGTGCCGCGCGACATGATCGATTCCAACCCACTGGTTCGAATATATGTTGTGCATGCGCCTTATACAGGCTCAATAAAAACCACGCCAACACGCCAGCCTTGAACCGTCAACTTCACGACTAAAAACAACACTCATAAAAGGCCTCACCCAATGAAAACAATATTAAAACCTTTATTCGCTTATGCTTTACTGCTATTTACCCTTGTTTCAACCGGCGTTCATGCACAAGCTTCCGCCCCTGGAAAACCTGTCGCCGTCAGTGCTGACAATGCCGTCATGTTGACCGTCTTTCTCAAGCATGATCAATCTCGCAACTTGAACGAAATAAGAGCCAAACTCACGGAGCAGGAACTCTTCAAGGTGTTTCCTCCTGAAGGGGTAGAAATTGTCAGTTGGAACATTGCCATGGGAATCGGTCACGTCATCGTTCTACGCTTCCCCGCCTCACGCCTGCGCGAAGTGAATCTTGCGATCGAGCGCTCTGCATGGGGGCCGTTCAGGACGGAGTTCTTTCCTACCTACGATTACATGGACATCGTAGCGGCAGAACAGAGCAAGGTACGAAAAACCACGTCCGCCAAATAATCAGCGCGCGTAAACAGCGTCTCGTACTCGCCGAGACGCTGGTACTTTTCGCAAAATCAGTGGCGCTTTCTCAGGCCTGCGGCATTTCATGCAGCGAAAATGCAGCATAATCCGGGCATCGAACTCACCGGAGAGCTGCCCATGCCCACCACCGTTCTGGTCCTGGTTGAAACCATCAATGAATACCTGCAAATCATCGAGAGCAACGATTTCCATGTGATCCTGGCCCCGACGCCCGCTGAACGCGCGCAGGCAATCAAGCTCCACGGCGGGCAGATCAAGGCGGTATTGACCCGTGGGCCACTGGGGCTGTATGCCGAAGAAATCGCCGCGCTGCCGCTGTTGGAAATCATCTGCGTGATCGGCGCCGGCTACGAGCATGTGGACCTGCAGGCAGCGGCCAACCGTGGGATTGTGGTGACCAATGGTGCCGGGGTGAATGCACCGTCGGTGGCCGACCACGCCATGGCGTTGCTGCTGTCGCTGGTGCGCGGTATCACCCAGACTGACGCCGCCGTGCGCCGCGACGAATGGCCGAAGGTAATGCGCCCTTCCCTGGGCGGCAAGCAGTTGGGCATTCTCGGGCTGGGCGCCGTCGGCCTGGAGATCGCCAAGCGCGCGGCGCTGGGTTTTGGCATGGAGGTGAGTTACCACAACCGCCAGCCTCGCGATGATGTGGATTACACCTACTGCTCAACCGCCGTGGAGCTGGCGCGCACCTCGGACTTCCTGATCCTGGCCACGCCCGGCGGCGCCAGCACTCGCCACCTGATTGATCGGCACGCCCTCGACGCCTTGGGGCCGAACGGCTTTTTGGTCAACATCGGCCGAGGCAGCGTGGTGGTTACCGCCGACCTGGTAGCGGCCCTGCAACAGCGGCGCATCGGCGGCGCCGCGCTGGACGTATTCGATGACGAACCCAAGGTGCCCGACGCCCTCAAGCACCTGAGCAACACGGTGCTGACCTCCCATGTGGCCGGCCTGTCGCCGGAAGCCGCCCACGATACCGTGCAACGGGTCGCGGACAACCTGGTGGAATACTTTGCCGGCCGCCCGGTGCTTACGCCGGTAGCCTTGCCGACGCCCAATAAATGACCCATCAGGCACGCTGATCCTGCTTCAACACGCTAACCTATTAAGCCGCCCCAACCTTGTCGATGCATGTCGACGCGCATTAGATTAGCCAATAGTCCAAGGCCTTTAGAATAAGCAGAAGGGATAAGCATGGCGCTTAACGACCAATCGACCCAGATTCGCCCCGGCGAAGAGCTTGATGCCAGCCTGATCGATCCCTACCTCAATGCGCATATTCCCGGCCTGCACGGCACCGTCAAGATCAGCCAGTTCCCCGGCGGCGCCTCCAACCTGACGTATCTGCTGGAATACCCGGACCAGGAATTCGTATTGCGTCGCCCGCCGTTCGGGCACAAGGCCAAATCCGCCCATGACATGGGCCGCGAGTACCGCATTCTCAATCAGCTCAAAGACGGCTTTCCCTACTGCCCCAAGGCCTACGTGCATTGCACCGATGAGTCGGTGATCGGTGCCGAGTTCTACGTGATGGAGCGCGTCAACGGCATCATCCTGCGCTCGGACCTGCCCGCCGAGCTGGGCCTGGACCCGACGCGTACCGAAGCCCTGTGCAAAAGCTTTATCGACAAGTTCGTCGAACTGCATCAGGTCGACTACAGCGCCTGCGGCCTGGCCGACCTGGGCAAGCCGCGCGGCTATGTGGAGCGTCAGATCCGTGGCTGGAGCGAGCGCTACGAAAAAGCCCTGACCCCCGATGCCCCGCGCTGGGAAGCCGTGCGCGCCTGGCTCAACGACAAGATGCCGGACGACCACCCGACCTCCAGCATCGTGCACAACGACTATCGCTTCGACAACGTGATCCTCGACCCGCACAACCCGATGCAGATCATCGGCGTGCTGGACTGGGAACTGACCACCCTCGGCGACCCGTTGATGGACCTGGGCAACAGCCTCGCCTACTGGATCGAAGCCGCCGACCCTGCGCCCGTGCAGTTGATGCGGCGCCAGCCGAGCAATGCGCCCGGCATGCTCACCCGCCGCCAGTTCGTCGACTACTACGCCGAACGTTCGGGCATCCGCATCGACAATTTTGACTTCTACTACACCTATGGCCTGTTTCGCCTGGCCGGCATCGTGCAGCAGATTTATTACCGTTTCTTCCACGGCCAGACCCAGGACAAACGCTTTGCCCAGTTCATCCACATGAACAAGCTGCTGGAGCAGATGAGCCTGGCGGTCATCGGCAAATCCGCGCTCTGATAACAATCACAAGGAACCGCTCATGTCCAAGACCCACCTGTTCGACCTCGACGGCAAGATTGCTTTCGTTTCCGGCGCCAGCCGTGGCATCGGCGAGGCCATCGCCAAGTTGCTGGCCCAGCAAGGCGCCCACGTGATTGTCTCGAGCCGCAAACTGGAGGGCTGCCAGCACGTTGCCGACGCGATCATCGCCGACGGCGGCAAAGCCACTGCGATTGCCTGCCATATCGGTGAAATGGAACAGATCACCCAGGTATTCGCCGGCATCCGCGAACAGTTCGGCCGCCTCGACATCCTGGTCAACAACGCCGCGACCAACCCCCAGTTCTGCAACGTACTGGACACCGACCTCGGTGCGTTCCAGAAGACCGTCGACGTGAACATCCGCGGCTACTTCTTCATGTCGGTGGAAGCCGGCAAGCTGATGCGCGACAACGGCGGCGGCAGCATCATCAACGTGGCTTCGATCAACGGCATTTCCCCAGGTGTATTCCAGGGCATCTATTCGGTGACCAAGGCCGCCGTGATCAACATGACCAAGGTGTTCGCCAAGGAATGCGCCGCGTTCGGCATCCGTTGCAACGCATTGCTGCCGGGCCTGACCGACACCAAGTTCGCCTCGGCGCTGGTCAAGAACGACGCGATCCTGAAGATGGCCCTGGCGCAGATCCCGCTCAAGCGCGTGGCCGACCCCAGCGAAATGGCCGGCGCCGTGTTGTTCCTGGCCAGCGATGCGTCCAGCTACACCACCGGGGTGTCGCTGAATGTGGACGGTGGTTTCCTGTCCTGACCCCGCCTGGTTTCTTCGGATCGATTTGCGCGTAACCTTGGCGCAGATCGATCTGTCCTGGGATGAAACATGGAACTGCACCTCGTCATCAACGGCCGCAAGGACCTGGCTGCCCAGCTTTACCAGCAACTGCGCGAAGCCATCACCTGCGGGCGCCTTTCAGCCGGCGCGCAGTTGCCGCCCAGCCGGCTGCTCGCCGAGCAACTGGGGGTCTCGCGCAAAACCGTGTCGGACACCTACGCCACCTTGACGTACGAAGGCCTGCTGATCGGCAGGATTGGCCGGGGCACCTTCGTCAATGCGTGGGCGCCTCAGCCCGACCGCGTGCAGACCGCCACCGACCTGGCCTGCGCCGCCCACCTGGGCAGATGGGCCGCACTGCCCTCGCCCATGCATCATCCCGCCCACGACGAAGTCCTGCGCTACGAATTTATCGGCGGCGCAACCACGCGCAATCAGTTTCCCCAAGCGGAATGGCGGCGCTGCACGCTGGATGCGCTGCGGCGTATCGCCCAGAACAGTGGTTTCTACAGCCAACCGGAAGGCTTGCCGGCGCTGCGCGAGGCCATCGCCGGGCATATCGCCTTTTCCCGCGGGGTGAAAGGTCGCGCCGGCGACATCGTGGTGACCAATGGCGCGCAACAGGCGCTGGACCTCATCGCCCGCGTGGTACTGGAACCAGGCAGCATCGTCGCCATGGAAGACCCCGGCTACAGCCCGGCGCGCCAGTTGTTCGTGGCGATGGGGGCCAGGGTCGCCAGCGTGCCGGTCGATGCGCAGGGCATACAGGTCGACCAGATCCCCGACGGCACCCGCCTGATCTATGTGACGCCGTCGCACCAGTTCCCCCTCGGCATGCCCATGAGCCTGGCGCGGCGCGAGGCCCTGCTCGACCGCGCCATCGCGCTCGGCGCCATCATCATCGAAGACGACTACGACAGTGAGTTCCGCTACGAAGGCCGCCCCACCGACTCCCTGCAAAGCATGGACACGCGAGGCGTGGTGACCTACGTCGGGACCTTTTCCAAAACCCTGCTGCCCGAGTTGCGCCTGGGCTACGCGGTGCTGCCGCCGGCGATCCATGGCGCGGTACTCAAGGCCAAGCAATTGACCGACCAGCACAGCTCTACCCTGCCGCAGTGGGCGCTGGCCAAGTTCATCAGCGAGGGCTACCTGCTCAAACATATTCGCCGCTGTCACAGCGTGTATGCGGGACGCCGCGAACGGATTCTGCAGCGCCTGGCAGGTGACCTGTCGCCCTGGTTCGAGGCGGTGCCGACGGTGGCCGGGTTTCATCTGGCCGCGCTGTGCAAGGTGCCGGTGGATATCCCGTTGCTGATGCAACTGGCGCGCAAGGCCCAAGTGGGGCTTTACCCCCTGGAGGTGTTTTTTCACGACACGGCGCCACGCGCCGGGCTGATTCTCGGCTTCGGCGCCATCGAAACCCTTGATATCGACCCGGCGCTGGACAAGGTCCGCGACATTCTGCGGCAGATTGGCTAGGTGGTTTTGCGCAGGATTGGTCATTGGTCGAACAAGACCGCCAGCGTAGGGTGAACGGGTCTCGAACTACGTGGAAATCCCCATGAAACGACTGCTCGCCACCGCTGCGATACTGGCCTCGCTCAACGCTTACGCTCACGAACCGGTGTACCACCAGGAAACGCTCAAGGTGCTGCAGGAGCACGCCCTGGCCAACGTGCCCGGCAAGAAAACCATCATGCTTACCGTGAACTACGCTCCCGGCCAGGCCACCGTGCCCCACAGCCACACCGGCACCGCCGTGGCGTATGTGCTGGAAGGCGAAATCACCTCACGGGTCAACGATGAGAAAGCCATTACCTACAAGGCCGGTGACTCGTTCTACGAGCCCGCCGGCTCGCGGCACTTCGAATCGAGCAACGCCAGCCAGACCCGGCCCGCCAGGCTACTGGTGGTGATGGTGCTGGATGACAAGGCCGAGGTGTTGACGCCGCTTGCCCAATAAGCGGCATCCCGTTCCGATCAATGTGGAAGGGGGCTTGCCCTGGCTTCTTGTAGGAGCGAGGGGGGCGCCTAGCTCTTGCTCGCGAAAAACGTCGACGATAACGCGTGCTTCCTGAATGAACGCGGTGCCTGTGAGTTTTTCGCGAGCAAGCTCGCTCCTACAGAGGGCCGTCTACGCTTAACTGACTGGCATTAGGGCTTGCCCCCGATGGCAGCGTATCAGTCACTGAATAAGCCCACTGACCCACCGCTATCGGGCATAGGTATCTACACAACTCTGTAGCGCTCAACGGCAACCACGATGCGAAGCGAGTCGCTCTTGATCTTAGGCGCCCCGTTAAACCACGCTGGCCGAACGCAGGCTTGAATCCGTGGGTAACTCGGCAGGACGCCGGGTTAGCCGCACTGGGCCATGGATGGCCCATTGCGGCGGCCCACGGATTCAAGCCTGCGTTCGGGCACACCGAGCCTAAGC
>NZ_CVTX01000196.1:0-10713 GCF_900005715.1 Pseudomonas sp. 34 E 7 | reverse complement strand
GTTTTGCTTACTTTTGCGCTTTTCAAAAGTGAGCCGCTGTAAAAGCGGAACCCATAGCAGCCGTTACCGCAGAAACGGATATGTACTCAACCCATTCCAACATCCCGGCCAGCCCAGAGGCCGCCATCGGGAGCAAGCCCCCTCCCACATTGGCACCCATCTTCAGGAAGATAGCCAGGTCAGGCAAGGCTCTTGCTGACCACTTCGAACACATCGCTGGACAACTCGCCCGAGCCACGAATGCGTTCCAGCTCCGCTTTCATCAGCGCTTGCCGGGCGGCGTCGTATTTACGCCAGCGCGTCAGGGGCGCCAATTGGCGCGAAGCAATCTGTGGGTTCAGCGTATTGAGCTGGATCACCAGGTCCGCCAGGAAACGGTAGCCCGAACCATCCGCCGCATGGAAGTTGATCAGGTTCTGCCCGGCAAATGCGCCGATGAGGGCGCGTACCTTGTTCGGGTTCTTGATCGTGAACGCCGGGTGCTCCATCAGCGCCTTGACCCGTGCCAGCCCGCCCGGCAGGGTGCTGCCGGCCTGCACACTGAACCATTGGTCCATGACCAGCGGGTTGTCCTTGAAGTTCTCGGCAAACACCGCCAGGGCCTGGGCTTTTTCCGCTTCGAACGGCGAGTTCACCAGCACGGCCAGGGCCGTCAGGCGCTCGGTCATGTTATCGCTGGTGTCGAACTGATCCAGGGTGGCCGTCAATACTTCGGGCTTGCCACTGAGCATCAGGTACGACAATGCAATGTTCTGCAGGGCACGCCGGGCAAAGTGCTCGGCCTCGGCCACGTACGGCGTTTGCCGGGACAGCTCACGGTTGGCCTGGTAGCGCAACCAGAGGCCTTCGAACAGGTTCTCGGCCAGTTGCTTGCGGGCGTACTCACGGGCAGCGTGAATCGCATCCACATCCGCCACGTCGCTGATTTCGCTCAGGTAGGCTTCGCTCGGCAACGAGAGCATTTCGGCGACCATGGCCTGGTCCAGGCTTTCGTCGCTCAACACGGTGCGCAGCGCGTCGATCAGGCGTTGATCGAGCTTGAGCGGTTGCCCGGCCTGATGCTGGCCGATCAGTTCCTGCAACACCTGCACCGACAGTTGCTGGCCGGCATCCCAGCGGTTGAAACCGTCGCTGTCGTGCTGCATCAGGAACATCAGTTGGTCGCGGGTGTAGGCGAAGCTCAGTTTCACCGGCGCCGAGAAACCGCGCAGCAGAGAAGGCAGCGGTTTTTCAGCGATATCGACGAAGGTGAACGTCTGCTCGGCTTGCGTCACCGAGATCACTCGTGAGGTAGCGCCAGCCGCCGGTTCGTCGGCCAGACGCAAGGGGATAGCGCCGCCCTGCCCGTCCAGCAGACCCAGTTCGACCGGGATCACGAAGGGCAGTTTTTCCACCTTGTCCGGGGTCGGCGGGCAGCTCTGGCGGAAGGTCAGGCTGTAGGTCCTGGCTGCCGCATCGTAGGACTCGCTCACCGCCAAGCGCGGCGTGCCGGCCTGGCTGTACCAGCGTTTGAACTGGCTGAGGTCGACGCCATTGGCATCTTCCATGGCCTTGATGAAGTCGTCGCAGGTCACGGCCTGGCCGTCATGGCGCTCGAAGTACAGGTCGCTGCCTTTGCGAAAGCCCTCGGCGCCAAGCAAGGTGTGGATCATGCCGACCACTTCCGAGCCCTTTTCGTACACGGTCAGGGTGTAGAAGTTGGAGATTTCGATAAAGCTGTCCGGGCGCACCGCGTGGGCCATCGGCCCGGCGTCTTCGGCGAACTGGTGGGTACGCAGGTACGCCACGTCCTGGATGCGCTTGACCGTGGCCGAGTTCATGTCGGCGGAAAAGCCCGAGTCGCGGAACACGGTGAAACCTTCCTTGAGCGACAACTGGAACCAGTCGCGGCAGGTCACGCGGTTGCCCGACCAGTTGTGGAAGTATTCGTGGGCGACGATGGCCTCGACGCGCTGGTGCGCGGCGTCGGTGGCGGTTTCGGCGCGGGCCAGCACGGCGCTGGAGTTGAAGATATTGAGGCCCTTGTTCTCCATGGCGCCCATGTTGAAGTCGTTCACCGCCACGATCATGAAGATGTCGAGGTCGTACTCGCGGCCGTAGGTTTGTTCATCCCAGCGCATGGATTTTTTCAGGCTGGTCATGGCGTGCTGGCACTTGTCGATGTTTTCCGGCTCGACGTAGATGCGCAGCGCGACCTCGCGGTCGGTCATGGTGGTGAAGCTGTCTTCGACACACCACAGGTCACCGGCCACCAGGGCAAACAGGTAGGCGGGTTTCTTGAACGGGTCTTCCCAGGTCGCCCAGTGCCGACCGTCTTCGCCGGGGCCGCTGGCAATCGGGTTGCCGTTGGACAGCAGCACCGGATAGCGGTGCTGCTCGGCGATCACCGTGGTGGTGAACACACTCATCACGTCGGGACGGTCGAGGTAGTAAGTGATCTTGCGAAAACCCTCGGCCTCGCACTGGGTGCAGAACATGCCGCCGGATTTGTACAGGCCTTCCAGGGCGGTGTTGGTTTCCGGGTGAATCTTGACCGTGGTGTCGAGGGTGAAGGTTTCACGCGTGGGCTGCACAGTCAGGTGGCTGTCGGTCAACTGGTAGTCGGCGGCCGTCAGCGGCTGGTCGGCCAGGTTGACACTCAACAGCTCCAATTGCTGGCCATCCAGCACCAACGGCGGCAAACCGGCGCCACGCTCGGGATTGCGGCGCATCACCAGTTGCGCGTGGACCAGGCTGTGGTCCTCGAACAACTCGAAGGTCAGGTGCGTCTCGTCGATCAGGTAGTCCGGCGCCTGATAGTCCTTCAGGTAAATCATCTTCGGTTGTTCGGTGCGCATGGGTGGCATCCTTCTACTGATGCACGGCGAGCTGGTAGGCCGTGTATTTACGAATATTGATCACGCCGGTGTCGAAGATCAGGTATTGGCCCTTGATTCCCAGCAGCGTGCCTTCGGCAATCGGATTCTTGTCCAGGTTGAAGCTGACGATCTTGGCCGGATACTGCTCCACCGGGTAGCGGATCTCGATCGGCTCGACGTCGGCAATGGTTTGGATGGCCTGCAGGCCAAAGCGTTCCTGCAAACCCAGCAAGCCTTCGGCGCAGGTGGCGAACAGTTCATCGCGCACCTGCTTGAGGTCGACGGACTGCGCATCGCCCTTGAGCAGCGCGCGCCAGTTGGTCTTGTCGGCTACCTGGCTGCGAAACAGATCTTCGACAAAGCCCGACTGCTGGCGCGTGGCCACGCGCATGATCGGCAGCGCCTGGCTGGCGCCCTGGTCGAGCCAGCGGGTCGGCAACTGCGTGGCGCGGGTGATGCCGACCTTGATCCCCGACGAGTTGGCCAGGTACACCACATGGTCGGTCATGCAGAATGTTTCACCCCAGCCCGGATCGCGGCAGGTGCCGGCGTCGTAATGGCAGCGCTCGGGGCTCATGATGCACAGGTCACACTGGGCCAGCTTGGTCATGCACGGGTAGCAATAACCCTGGCTGAAGCTGTTCTTGGTCTTGCGGCCGCAATGGCTGCAATGAATGGCACCCAGGTATTCCAGGCGAATATGGGTACCGATCAACGGGTTGACCGCAACCTCGGTGTCGCCAAGACGAAACGCGTATTGAACGGTCGGCTCACCGAGTTTCGCCGACATTTTGCTGACTGCACCGCGACCGATTTCAATCAATGGATCGCATCCGACTTGAACAGGATGTTCGGCACCGGTGCCGATTTCGACGCGCATTCCTGCGGGCCCATGTAGCCGGTGCGCTGGTCTTCGGGCAGGTTCTGCAGTTCCCAGGCGATCATCGCCTGCAACGACAGCTCGCGCTGTTCGGCGGTGAGCTTGCGCCCATCGGACCACTTGCCGATTTCCACGGCGAGCTTGAGGCTCTCGTAGATGTCCGGGGTGATGTTTTCGATCATTGCAGCAAAAGAGGACATAAGGCTCTTCCTTATCAAATAGACGATTTGCGGCGGTTGTACAGCCCGCCCAGCAAACCGGTCAGGCAACCGATAACCAGGCCGCCCACATGGGCCGCGTTGGCGATTTCACCGAAGCCGATCATCGAGACCAGCCCCGACAGGCAGAGCACCAGCCACACCAGCATCATCACCAGCACCCCACGGGGCAGACGATACGCCGGGTTGGGCGCGAGTAACTGAAAGATCCAGCAATGCCCGAGCAGGCCGTACAACACGCCGGACAGCCCGCCAAACAGGCCCGGACCGCCGTAAGCGTACTGCGCGTAATTGGAGACCAGGCTGAACAACAGAGTCAGGCCCAGCAGGTTGATGCCGCCCTGGCGCGCTTCGATACGCCGACCCAGTTCCCAGTACCACATGCCGTTCATGGCCAGGTGCAGGATGCCGAAGTGAATCAGCATCGGCGTGACCAACCGCCACCACTGCCCGGACGCCAGGCTGTCGGCCAACGGCGTGAACTGGATGTACTCGCCCAGCACCCGGAACGGCAGGAACGTCAGCCAGGCCATGGTTTGCAGGTTTTCGCCGAGCAGCGTCACCGCGCCAACAATCAGGCTTGCCAGCAGCACCAGTGTCGTGACCGGGCTATGCCGGACCTGCTGGATAAAGCCGGGGCGCGCAACCGGCGCCTGCTCGGGAATATCCAGTTGCAGGTCCGGGTCGCCGGCGGGAAAGCGCTGGTACAACACGCGCACGTCGTCACTGATGCTTTCGGGCACCCACAGCACTTGCTCGCCCGCTTCCTCGCTGACGCGATGGGGCACCTGCATGCGTTGCAGCAATTTGACGAAGCCGCCCAGATCCACACTCAGGGGCAGGCGCAATACAGCCACGGTACTCATTGGATAACCTCAGGTCGCTCAACGTCGACCCAGACGAATTTATGCGGATCCAGTCGGGTTTCCTGGTCCAGGCGATACGCTACCAGCTTGCCGTACAGCACCGCGCTGTAGTCCAGGCAGGCCAGGTTCGGGCGGATCGGCGCCGGATTACCGCTGCGCCAGTAATGACCGACGAACAACAGCGGCTCGTCGACGCCATAGCGCAGCAGGGAATTCTTTTCAGTGGAGGATAACGGCGTGCGCGCCACGGGCTCGGGCAAGGCGTCGGGCTGGAACACGATGTCGCCGTAGGTTTTCGGATCGTCTTCCCAGAACTTGGTGCGAAAGAACGAGCGCGTCAGGCCATCGCCACCGGTCAACGTGAGTCCGTGCGGCAGGCGCATGTCGGTGCCGCGCAACAGGCGATCGAACGCGTTGCAGGCAAAGCTGCCCGGTACGGCGGCGGCCTGCAGGAAATGCTGATCGATGCAGCCATCCGGGAAGGTCGCGCGCAGCGGCTGGATAAAGCCCTCGTCCCAGCACGCATGCACCACACGGAAACGCCCGGCGTCGACAAACAGCGGCATGTCGTAGAACCAGCCGAGGAAGTCGTGCCAGTCGGCCGGGTGCTGTTCGAACTGGGTCAGTGTCTCCTGGATCAACCGCGCATGACGTGGGTTGTGCTCGCGCACGAACTGCTTGCCGCTGCCCGGCGGTGCCGGCGTGGTCCAACCCAGCGCATTGAACTCATGGTTACCCATGATGCACAGCGCCTGGCCGGCCTCGGTCATGTCGTGGACGATGTGCAGCGCTTCGCGGATGCGTGGCCCACGGTCGATGATATCGCCGAGAAACACCGCCATGCGCGACGGATGACGCCAGGTGCCGCCCTGCTTGTGGTAACCCATCCGGTCGAGCAAGTGCTCCAGCGTATGGGCGCAACCGTGCACGTCACCAATCAGGTCGTAGCTGCGCGCGGGATCGAGCATCAGTCGCCTCCGCCCCCCAAGCGGCTGCCCCAGCCCAGCTTGGTGCGGCACACTTCGTAGTAGTTGTGGTCCAGCGGGTGGATCAAACGCAACTTCTGTGCCTTTTTGCTCACGGTGATGGTGTCACCGGGGGCGCAGGTGAAATGGTTCTGCCCGTCGCAGGAGACTTGCGGATAGATTTGCATGTCTTTGGACACCACGATCTTCAGCTCACTGTTGCCATCGACCACAATCGGCCGACTCGACAACATATGGGGATACATCGGCACGATCACAATGGCATCGAGCTTGGGATGCATGATCGGGCCACCCGCCGACAGTGCATACGCGGTGGAGCCGGTGGGCGTGGCGACGATCAGGCCGTCGGCCTTCTGGCTGCACACGAACTGGCCGTCGATATACAGCTCGAACTCGATCATCCGCGTGGATTTACCGGGATGCAGCACCACGTCATTGAGGGCGTCGCCCTGGCCGATGGCTTCGCCGTGGCGACGCACTTCGGCCTGCAGCAGAAAGCGGTTTTCCACCAGGTAGTGGCCGTCGAGCACCTTGGCCACTTCGACTTCCAGCTCGTCGGGGCGAATATCGGTGAGAAACCCCAGGCTGCCACGGTTGATCCCCAGCACCGGCACGTTATGCCGCGCCAGGGCACGGGCCGCGCCGAGCAGGCTGCCATCGCCGCCGACCACGATGACCATGTCGCACACTTCGCCGAGCATTTTGCGCGACGAGGTCTGCAGGCCATGGCCCGGCAGGATTTCGCCGATGGTGTCTTCGAGGATCACATGCAGGTGGCGTTCCAGCAGGAATTTTTTCAGTCGGCGGACGGTGTCCAGCACCTGGGTACTGCCCAGGCGACCGATAATGCCGATATTGCGAAATTGCTCCATGGGGCTCCTGCGGGCGTAGGGGTGTGGCAAAAAGAAAGGATTATGGGCGAAAGGCCGCGTCAGGCAAAATCCTTTGTCGCCGCCCGGCTGTGATGACAATCGTTCTCAGGCGGCCCTCAGGCACCTGCACGCGACTTAAGAGGCTATGCTCGCACCATGACTCTGTTCCCTGACCTGCACGCCCTGCCCCGCCAACTGCGACACCCCGAGGTGCGCGACCTGGCGTGGGTAATGCTCGCGCCCCCCATGCTCGCACAGACGCCGTGGCCGCAACGCCACCCGCTGACGGGCAGTGACTGGGTACAGGCGCCGCACGTGCTCGACGCCTGGTTACGTGCGCTCGATCAGGACAGCCGCGCATTACAGCAGTGGCTGAGCCTGTCGCGCACCCGGCGCCTGGGCCTCTACTATGAGCGCCTGTGGCAGTTCGCCGTGCAGCATGCGCCAGGCGTGGAGCTGCTGGCGGCCAACCTGCCGATCCGCCGCGCCGGACACACTCTTGGCGAGCTGGACATGCTGCTGCGTGACCGCGATGGCGTGCATCACCTGGAATTGGCGATCAAGCTCTATCTCGGGCCGCAGGACGGCAACGGCCAGGACACCGCACAATGGCTCGGCCCCGGCTGCCATGACCGGCTGGACCGCAAGCTGGCGCACCTGGCCCAGCATCAATTACCGATCTCGGCACGCCCGGAGAGCCGCGAAGCGCTGGCGGCGCTGGATATCCAGCAGTTCGATGCACATCTGTGGCTGGGCGGGTACCTGCTTTACCCGTGGCCGGGCGAGGCCGAGCCACCGCTGGGCGCCCACCCGCAGCATTTGCGCGGGCGCTGGTTGCATCAGCGCGATTGGCCGGACTTTGTGAGCACCCGCCCCGCCGGCCGCTGGCAACCCCTGCCTCGCCATGCATGGCTGGCGCCGGCGCATTACCGGACGGATGAGGTATGGCGTGAGGAGCAGATGGCCGGCTGGCTGGCAGACCTGGACCCGATGGCGCCCGCGCAGTTGCTGGTGCGGCTGGTGCAGAGCGGTGACGATTGGGAAGAAGCTGAGCGGCTGTTTTTGGTCGCCGA
Organism: Pseudomonas sp. 34 E 7; assembly: GCF_900005715.1. NCBI lineage: Bacteria > Pseudomonadati > Pseudomonadota > Gammaproteobacteria > Pseudomonadales > Pseudomonadaceae > Pseudomonas > Pseudomonas sp. 34 E 7. The sequence goes on along the minus strand of NZ_CVTX01000196.1, from coordinate 2,960 downwards.
TCTTTGGCCGAATGTACCGGGGGCAGGCTGATCAATCTGTGGTGTATTGAAGGCCGCCATCGGGGGCAAGCCCCCTCCCACATTTGGAATGCGTTTCCCGGTGGGAGGGGGCTTGCCCCCGATGGCGGCTGGCCAGGCACTACACATCATCGATATGCCGATAATCCAGCTGCAACCCGATAGCCAGCTCTCGCGCCCGTCCCAACCGGATCGGCCCGCGCTCGATATCCACCAGCAATCCCAGGCACGCCAGCGGTGGCAACCCTTCAATCACCTTGAGCCGCCCATCGGTAATCACCAGCAAACGCTGCTGCTCTGCCGGGTAACGCTTACGTCGCGCCACCAGCCAATGCCCCGCCTCGGTCAAGGCTGCCAGCAGCGGCGTACCGCCACCGGCGCCCAGTTGCTCAAGCCAGTGCGCTAAGCTTTTTGCCGCTTTCAAGCCCTGCACCTGCCACTGCGGCGATTGCCCGCTGGCCGTCAGCAAGGCCAGGCGCGCACGTTGCCGGTAGGCGTCATCAAACACTTGCGCCAGCAGACCTTTGGCATCGCTCAAGGCCCGGTGCCGCCGGGTGGAAGCCGAGGCGTCGACAATCACCAGCCAGAGTTCATGGGCCGAGCGGCTGCGCAGATGCCAACGTAAATCTTCACGGCGCTGCGGCCTGCCGCCGAGCAAGGTGCCCGGCCAATTGACCAGGCCCTGTCGCGCACTGCGCGCCTTGCCTTGCCTGCCGTTTTCCAATTGCCCCGCCTGGGGCCGCGCATCCGCCCCCGCGTCAGGTCGAGGGCGAATGCCTAGGGCTTTTTTGGCCAGGCGGGCACATCGCGGCGCGGGCCGGTGGGCAGCGCTGGCGCGGGCATATCGCCCCATTGGCCCTGGCCCTGCGAGGAGTCAGAGGGTTGCGGGGCTTGGGCCGGGTTGGGCGGACTGGCCGCAGGTGCCTGCTCCTGGCGTCGATGACGCAAGGCAAATTCCGCGACCGCGTCTATATCTTCCTCGGTGATAGCGTCGGCCCCGCGCCAGGCGGCATGGGCCCTGGCACCGCGCAGCCACACGAGGTCGGCGCGCATCCCGTCCACGCCTGCGGCAAAGCAACGCTGGGTGATCTGCGCCAGGGCCTGGTCATCCAACTCGATACTGTCCAGGCGTGCGCGCGCCTGAATGCAGCGCTCACGCAAAGCGGCTTGCGGATCGGCCCACTGTTCACAGAACGCGACGGGGTCACTGTCGAAATCCAGGCGACGACGAATAATCTGCCCGCGCTCGGCCGGCACCGTCTGCCCGCTCAAGGCCACATTGAAGCCAAAGCGGTCGAGCAACTGCGGGCGCAACTCCCCCTCCTCCGGGTTCATCGTGCCGATCAGCACAAAACGCGCCGCATGCCGATGGGAGATGCCATCACGTTCGATCAGGTTGGTGCCGCTGGCGGCCACATCGAGCAACAGATCGACCAAATGATCAGGCAGCAGGTTGACTTCATCAACGTACAACACGCCACCATCGGCTTTGGCCAGCACGCCGGGGGAAAATTGTGCACGGCCCTCGCCGAGCGCGGCGTCCAGGTCCAGGGTGCCGACCAGGCGCTCCTCGGTCGCGCCCAGGGGCAAGGTGACAAACTGCCCGCTGGCGAGCAGGTCCGCCAGGCCACGGGCCAGGGTGGACTTGGCCATGCCGCGCGGGCCTTCGATCAGCACACCGCCGATCCGGGGATCGATCGCGTTCAGGCACAGCGCCAGTTTCAGCTCATCGGCACCGACCACGGCGGCCAGCGGGAAATGCGCAATATCGGTCATCAGCTGTCTTCTTCCATATCCAGCAACAGGTTTTCCAACGCTTCGCGATAGGCGCCCGGCTCTTGCCACATGCCGCGCTGCTGGGCTTCGAGCATGCGCTCGGTCATGTCGCGCAGGGCGTCGGGGTTGTGCTGCTGCACAAACGCGCGGGTGTCAGGGTCAAGCAGGTAGGCGTCGGCGAGCAGCGCGTATTGGTGATCATCGATCAACGCGGTGGTGGCGTCGAAGGCGAACAGGTTGTCCACGGTCGCGGCCATTTCAAACGCGCCTTTATAGCCGTGACGCTTCACGCCTTCGATCCACTTCGGGTTGGCCGCACGGGAGCGAACCACCCGATTGAGCTCTTCCTTCAAGGTGCGGATTTTCGGCAGGTCCGGCTGGCTGTGATCGCCATGATAGCTGGCGGCCTTGCTGCCGCTCAGGGTTTCCACGGCGGCGAGCATGCCGCCCTGGAATTGGTAGTAATCGTTGGAGTCGAGCACATCGTGTTCGCGATTGTCCTGGTTCTGCAGCACCGCCTGCACCTGGCTCAAGCGCTGGGCGAATTGCCCACGGGCGGCGGTGCCCTCGTCGGCGCCGCCATAGGCGTAGCCACCCCAGTTGAGGTAGACCTCGGCCAGGTCCTCGCGGCTCTGCCACAGGCGACCGTCAATTGCGCCCTGCACGCCCGCGCCATAGGCGCCTGGCTTGGCGCCGAAAATGCGCCAGCCGGCCTGTTTCGCTGCGGCCGCTTCGTCAAGGCCCGACTCAAGCAACGCCTGACGCTCGCTGCGCACCTTGGCGGCCAGAGGGTTCATGTCATCCGGCTCGTCGAGGGCCGCCACCGCTTGCACCGCCGCATCGAACAGGCGGATCAGATTGGCGAACGCATCGCGAAAGAAACCGGAGACGCGCAGCGTCACGTCGACACGCGGACGATCCAACAGGCTGATCGGCAGAATCTCGAAGTCGTCCACGCGCTGGCTGCCGGTGGCCCATACCGGGCGCACGCCCATCAGTGCCATGGCCTGGGCGATATCGTCGCCACCGGTGCGCATGGTGGCGGTGCCCCACACCGACAGGCCCAGCTGGCGCAGATGGTCGCCGTGGTCCTGCAGGTGCCGTTCAAGCAACAGACTGGCCGACTGGAAACCGATGCGCCAGGCCGTGGTGGTCGGCAAGTTGCG
>NZ_CVTX01000137.1:10211-12235 GCF_900005715.1 Pseudomonas sp. 34 E 7 | reverse complement strand
GCCGGCGGATCAGCAGGTGGGTGGGCAGGCGCAGCACGCGCGCGGCTTCACGCAACTGCGGCTGGGCATCGCGCACACCAACCAGCGTATGCAGGGTCACGGGTACCACGATCGCCTTGACCAGCACCACCAGTTTCAGGGTTTCGCCGATGCCGAAAAACACCATGAACAACGGGATCCACGCCAGGGTCGGCACTTGCGCCAACGCACTGAACGTGGGGAACACCAGGCGCTCGGCGCGCGCGCTGAAGCCCAGCCAGGCGCCGAGCAACGCCCCGGCGCCGATGCCCGCCAGCAAGCCCCAGAACAAGCGCTGCACACTGATCGCCAGGTGGCTCCATAGCTCGCCGCCCGCCAGTTCCACGGCGCTGCTCCACACCAATGCAGGCGGCGGCAGGATTTGCTCGCTCATCCACTGATGACGGCTGGCCAGCCACCACAAGGCTAATAGCGTCAGCGGTAACAGCCAGGGGCTGAGCGCCGGCCAGCGCAGTGTGGGGGTTGTCAGAGGCGGGCTTAACCGTGCGGTCCGGGCCATCGGGGACCTTCCTTTCGTTATGTGATTCCGATCTTATAAAAACGTAATCAAGATGATTGTGCGATAAGAGAGTCCATTTAAAGCCCGTGCCCGGCACGCATCCAATGCATTCGGAGAATATTTTCGATGCTGTTTATGCATAGCCCGCTGCAGCCTGCGGTTTGTCTCGCATAGTTCAAAAGGTTATTAAATTGTGAATTTATAGTATTTAAAGTTTCTATCTGCCTATGGCTACTTTCAGCTCCCCAGGCGACCGTCGCCCACCAGGAGCTGCCCTTATGAAACTGCCCTTCAAACGTCTGATCACGCTGTTCGCCGCTACCGCGCTGGCGGGTCTGGTGCAGGCCGCCGAGCTCAAGGAGATCCGTATTGCCGTGCCCGACCTCAGTGCCGGGAGCCAACATAGCGGCGGCGGCATCACTGATGTGTTGCGCCAACAGCAGATCTTCGAAAAGGCCTTTGCCGACCAGGGCATCACGATTCAATGGAATTACTTCAAGGGCGCGGGCCCGGTGATCAACGAAGCCTTCGCCAACGGCCAGGTGGACCTTGCTTATCTCGGCGACCTGGCGGCCATCATCGGCCGTTCCAATGGGCTGGATACCCGCCTGCTCAGCGCTACCGCGCGTGACATCAAGCAGTACCTGGGCGTGGTGCCGGGCTCGGGCATCAAGACCCTGCACGACCTCAAGGGCAAGCGCGTCGCGGTGTTTCGCGGCACGGCGAGCCAGTTGTCATTCGACAGCGCATTGGCCAGCCAGGGCCTGAGTGAAAAGGACCTGAAAGTCATCAACCTGGATTACAACGCGGCCGGTGCGGCGTTGGCCGCCAAGCAGATTGACGCAACCTGGGGCGGCTCCAACCTCACGGCGCTGCAAGCCAAGGGGCTGGCCGAGATCGCCCTGACCACCAAGGACCTGAACGGCGCCGGCAGCATCCAGGCGGTATTGGTGGGCAGCAAACAGTTTGTCGACGGGCATCCCGACGCGGTGGCCAAGTTGCTCAAGGCCCAGCAGCAGGCGGTGCAATGGTTGACCGATGACAATAACAAACAGGCCTACATCGAGCTGGTGTCGGGGCTGGCCAGTTATCCGCCAGTGATCCTGAGCAATGACTTGAAGGACCAGCAGCTCAGCCAGATTTTCCCGGCGACGCTGGACCCGGTGTTCCTGGGCAAGTTACAGGATGCGGTGGATCTGGCTTCCAGGGAGAAGTTGATTCGTCGGTCGTTTCAGGTGAGTGATTGGGTGGCGCCTGGGTTGGCTGCGGCGGGGCTTTGAGTCCAGTGGTGCCTGGGCTATAGCTATCGGGGGCAAGCCCCCTCCCACACTTTGAAGGTATTCACAGTTCAACTGTGGGAGGGGGCTTGCCCCCGATGGCGGCCTCGGGGCGGACCAGGATGTTGGATCAGACCGAGTACATATCCGTTTCTGCGGTAACGGCTGCTAATGGTTCCGCTTTTACAGCGGCTCACTTTTGAAAAGCG
>NZ_CVTX01000137.1:0-10161 GCF_900005715.1 Pseudomonas sp. 34 E 7 | reverse complement strand
CCGCCGCCACGCGCCATCCATGGCGCGGGGCGGCTAACCCGGCGTCCTGCCGGGTTGCCCACGGATTCAAGCCTGCGTTCGGCCAGCGTGGTTTGACGGGGCGCCTGAGATCAAAAGCAGATCAAGATCAAGAGCGGCTCGCTTCGCATCGGGGTTACGGTGGGTGCTGCGGAGCTGTGTAGATACCTATGCCCTGATGAGGCCCTTCAGACCGCCACACTCACCTCCTGCCTGTCGACCTCCACCAACACCTCAATCATCGCTTTAGCCGCCGGCGACAACCGCGCCCCCGTGCGGCTGACGATCCCGCACCGCGCACTCAGGGTATCCATGTTCTGCGGCAGGTTGCGCCAGTGCAGCAGCACCAGCGCGCCGCTGGCGATGTCCTCGGCGAACGCTTCCTCGGTGCCCACGCCAATGGCGTTGGACTGCAGCACGATTTTCACCAGCGCCGGGAAGTGTTCGGTCTGGATGCTCGGCGAAAAATCCATGCGCCCGCTCAGGTTTGCCAGCAGTTTGCGAATGCCCTGGGAGATCAGCGGCGCCGCCAGCGGGTAGTCGAACATGTCATTGGTCGACAGGCTGTCCTTGGCCAGCAGCGGGTGCCCCGGGCGGCAGAAAAACACGCCGCGCTTGGCGGTCAGCGCTCGGGTCTGGAAGTTCGGGTCGGCTTCGAACTGACGGATGTCGGCAATGAAGAATTCGATCTCCTCGCGGCTCAGGGCGCGGCTGAGTTTTTCCCAGTTATCCACTTGGAAACTGGTGCGGATTTTCGGGTGCGCGCCGATAAACCGCGCCACCGCATCCGGCACCAGCTTGACCGCCGGCGCCGGGCCGCAGCCGAAGCGCAGGTCGCCGGCATCGAGCTTGGTCATGCGCGTGACTTCACTGCTCAGCAAGGCGGCGCCATGCACCAGGCTCAGGGCGTGCTGCAGTACCACCTGGCCTTCGGGCGTGGGGCGCAGGTCCTTGTGGCCACGGTCGACCAGCACGCAGCCGAACTCCTGTTCCAGCCCCTGGATACTGCGGCTGAACGCCGGTTGAGTGATGCCCATGGCGTCCGCCGCGCGTACGAAACTGCGGTGTTCGTTGAGGGCAATGAAGTAGCGCAGTTGACGCAGATCCATATGCATTCCCGGCATTTGAAAAATAGGTCGAAGGCATTTGCGAGCGACGGAGCTGAGGTTTTAAATGCAAGCTCTTATTCCGTCAACGAAGCATTAGTTCATTTGCTAGATCTAAAATGCATATGAATAGAGCGTTGCCGGCGAGCGTTCCACCATCCGCAGGCACATGAGGGTCACCACAATGAGCAACGCCGCATTAGCTGTTCAACCCATCGCCCAGGCACTGGACATTCATCCGGTCGCCGGCCGCATCGGCGCCGAGATCCGTGGCATCAAACTGTCCGGTCATCTCGATGCCGCCACTGTCGACGCCATCCAGCAAGCGCTGGTGCAGTACAAGGTGATCTTCTTTCGCGAACAGTCCCACCTCGACGACCAGAGCCAGGAAGCCTTCGCCCATCTGCTCGGCGAGCCGATTGCCCACCCGACCGTGCCGGTGCGTGACGGCACGCGTTTCCTGATGGAGCTGGACGGCACGCGCGGCCAGCGCGCCAACTCCTGGCACACCGACGTGACCTTCGTCGATGCCTACCCCAAAGCTTCGATCCTGCGTTCGGTGCTGGCGCCCGCATCCGGTGGCGACACCGTGTGGGCCAACACGTCGGCGGCCTACAACGACCTCAGCGTCGAGCTGCGCGCCCTGGCGGATAACCTCTGGGCCATCCACAGCAACGAATACGACTACGCCGCGCTCAAGCCGGATGTGGCGGTGGAGCGGCTCGAGGAGTACCGCAAGGTGTTCACCTCGACGGTGTATGAAACCGAGCATCCGGTGGTGCGCGTGCACCCGGTCAGCGGTGAGAAAACCCTGCTGCTGGGGCACTTCGTCAAGCGCCTCAAAGGCTACTCCCAGGCCGACTCGACGCAACTGTTCAACCTGTTGCAAAGCCACGTTACCCGCCTGGAAAACACCGTGCGCTGGCGCTGGAACAGCGGCGACGTAGCGATCTGGGACAACCGCGCCACCCAGCATTACGCGGTGGACGACTACGGCACCCAGGAGCGTATCGTGCGCCGGGTGACGCTCAAGGGCGATGTGCCGGTGGGCGTGCACGGGCAATCCAGCAGGACCACCAAAGGCCGCTGAGCCAGGCTGCAGATTAAAAATGTGGGAGGGGGCTTGCCCCCGATAGCTGAGTGTCAGTCAACCTTTCAGTGGCTGACACACCGCCATCGGGGGCAAGCCCCCTCCCACAGTGATTTGCATCGTTCTACCAGACGCCAATCTGCACCACCTTCTCCGCCTCCGGCTCACCGTAGCGAAACCATTGGCCACGCACTTCGATCTCGGTGTGGCTGATGGTGGTTCGCCGCTTCAACCCGCGCAGCCAGTCGAACAGATAACCCACATGCACCTCGCGCACGTCGGCATAGGCCGGGTCGGCGCCCAGGTCGTGTACTTCCTGCGGGTCGTTGTGCAGGTCGAAAAGCTGCGGGCGGAAGCCGTCATAGGCCAGGTATTTCCAGCGCTCGCTGCGCACCATGGTCATGCGGCAACGGTCGATCGGCTGGCCCAGGCGCTCGCGGGCGGGGGCCTGGAAGGCGTAGTCGTACTCGGCAATCGCATAGTCACGCCAAGGCGTCGGTTCACCGTGCAGCAGCGGGATCAGCGAGCGGCCTTCCAGGCGGTGCTCGGCGGCAGGCAGGCTCAGGGCGTCGAGGAAGGTTGGCAGCGCGTCGATGGTCTCCACCAGGCGCGCGTCCACCGAGCCACGGCTGATATCGGCACTGGCACGCGGGTCGCGCACGATCAGGGGAATGCCCACGGCAGGTTCGAGCAGGAATTCCTTTTCACCGAGAAAGTGATCGCCGAGGAAGTCGCCATGGTCGCTGGTGAACACGATCAGCGTGTCATCCCAGCGCCCGTTGCTTTGCAGGAAATCGAACAGCCGCCCGAGCTGGTCGTCAATCTGTTTGATCAGCCCCATGTAGGTTGGAATCACCGTGAGCCGCACCTCGTCGCGGGAGAAGTTCAGGCTCTCCTGGTGTTGACGAAACGCCTGGTACACCGGGTGATCGCTGGTGTGCGCCGGTTGAATCGGCGCCTGGATATGCTCGGCGCCATACAGCGCGTGGTACGGCGCCGGGGCGATATAGGGCCAGTGCGGCTTGATATAGGACAGGTGCAGGCACCAGGGTTGTTCGGCCTGCTCCTGGATAAAGTCGATGGCGCGGTCGGTGGTGTAGACGGTTTCCGAGTGCTGCTCGGCAACCCGCGCCGGCAACCCGGCGTTGCGCATGTGCCAGCCGCTGAGCACTTCGCCGTTTTCACCTTGCGCGGCATTGGCCCATTCATGCCACGGGTTGCTGCCGCTGTAGCCCTGCTCGCGCAGGTAATGGGTGTAGGGCGCGGACTCGCGTTTGTCCTCGAACAGCGGGCTGTCGGGGTAGATGCCGTCGTGACGGAAATAAGTGTCGAAGCCCACTTCGTTCAGCGCCTCGGCCTGGGCGCTTTCAGGGTCGATATTCAGCCGCTGCAGGGCATCCAGGTTTGGTGTGGCGTGGGTCTTGCCCACCAGCGCGGTGCGGATGCCGTGGGGGCGCAGGTAGTCGCCGATGGTCAGTTCCTCCAGGGGCAGCGGTACGGCGTTCCACGCCACCTGATGGCTGCTGACATAGCGCCCGGTGTAGGCCGACATCCGCGACGGGCCGCAGATGGTGCCCTGGGTGTAGGCGCGGCTGAAACGCACGCCGGCTGCGGCGAGGCGGTCGATGTTCGGGGTGTGCAAATGGGTGTGGCCGTAGCACGACAGGTAATCGCGGCGCAGTTGGTCGCACATGATGTAGAGCACGTTGCGTACGGGTTGGGGTTGGGACATGCAGGCTCACCGGATGGAAGATAGGTGAGGTTTTTTCGCTGTTTGGGTGGGGCGCTGGCAAGTGCATTTGGGGACTGGGTTTCATGCAGTGAATGCATGGGTGTTGCCATCGGGGGCAAGCCCCCTCCCACACTTGAAATGCATTCCAGATGTGGGAGGGGGCTTGCCCCCGATGGCGTCGGTTCAGACCGCGATATTCTCAAGCGTATAACTATCTTCATCCAGCTCATCCACTTCCTTGATCTGCTCAATCATCGCCTCCGCCAACGGCGACAATCGATACCCCGCACGGCTGACAATCCCGTAGCGGGTGTAACGCTCCTCCAGATTTTCATCCAGCCCCGCGATTTTCAAACACACCAACTCGCCCCGGGCCATGTGCAGCATGTCGCTGTTGGCGCTGACGATGCCGATGGCGTCCGAGCGCAGTACCACGCCCAGCAGGCTGTAGCCGTTTTCGCATTCGACGTTGGGCTGGTAATCCGGTCGGCCGCTGAGGTCGACGATGACTTTGCGCAGGTTCGGCGGGCGGATGGTCACGGCCAGCGGGTAGCTCATCAGTTCGGCGGGGCTGACGCTGTCGTGGGTGGCGAGGGGGTGCCCGATGCGGCAGCAGAAATACCAGCGGCGTGAGCGCAGGCGGTGGGTGTGGTAGTCGGGGTTGGCTTCGAAGTGGCGGGTGTCGGCGACGAAAAACTCGAACTCTTCACTGAGCAGGCGTTTGCTCAGGCTTTCCCAGTCGTCCACCTGGAACTGTACGCGTGCCTTGGGGTAGCGCCCGATAAAACTGCCGATGGCGCGGGGGATCAAGCCACCGGCCGGCGCCGGGCCGCAACCGAAGCGCAACTCGCCGGCCTCCAGGCCGTTGAACTGGCTGATCTCATTGGCCAGTTGCTGCGCGCCGCTGACCAGGCGCCGGGCATGTTCGAGCAGCACCTGGCCTTGTTTGGTCGGCGCCAGGTCTTTGCGCCCACGGTCGACCAACTGGCAGCCGGTGCTGTGTTCCAGCGCCTGGATGCTGCGGCTGAAGGCCGATTGCGACAGGTTCACCGTCAACGCCGCCGCGACGAAACTGCGTTGTTCGGCGAGGGCGATGAAGTGGCGAAGTTGGCGCAGGTCGATATGCATTTTTCACATCAAAAATATCCGGGAAATGCATTGGCTATGCATTAGGTCGACTCCTTATAAAGGCTATCTCTTATGCAGTAAATGTTCTAAAAACCATAAATAAATAACCTTAAGGAATATGCCTTGCTGGATATTCCTGGGTTCCGGAGCCGCCCATGAGTCTGTTCAAGCCCGTTGTACCCTTCAAGCGCCTGCCCCTGGCGATGCTGCTGGCGGGCAGTGCCAGTTGGACCCCCAGTCATGCTGCCGAGCCGGCTCCGGCAGGCGAGAGCGCCAGTGGCCAGTTGGAAACCGTCACGGTCACCGCGCGGCGGCGTACCGAAAGCGCCCAGGCGGTACCGACGCCCATGAGCGTGGTCGGCGGCCAGGCGCTGGAGAGCCAGCGGGTGTATCGGATTCAGGACCTGCAGCAGCTGGTGCCCAGCGTCAACGTCGCCTATATGCATGCGCGCCAGTCCAGCGTGTCGATTCGCGGCCTGGGCAACAACCCGGCCAGCGACGGCCTGGAGGGCAGCGTGGGGTTGTATATCGACAACGTCTACCTCGGGCGCCCCGGCATGGCCGTGTTCGACCTGATGGACATCGAGCAGCTTGAGGTATTGCGCGGCCCGCAGGGCACCCTGTTCGGCAAGAACACCACGGCGGGGGTGATCAATATCAGCACCCGCGCGCCGAGTTTCACCCCGGAGCGCAGCATCGAAACCTCGTTGGGCGAGGACGGTTATTTCCAGACCAAGGGCACGATTTCCGGGCCGCTTACCGATGAATTGGCCGGGCGTTTTTCGGCCTATCGCACGCGCAGCGACGGCGACATCAAGAATGAACATGACGGCCACGACCTCAATGGCGGTTCGCGCCAGGGCTTTCGCGGGCAACTGCTGTACAAGCCCAATGAGGCCTTCAACCTGCGCTGGATCGGCGACTACAACGAGGAGGATTCCAGCGCCGGTACACGTGTGCTCTACAGCACCGGGCCGACCATCAACGGCACCAACCTCTATCAGTCCCGGGCCAACGCCGCGGGTGCGACCCTGGTCGATGGCACCCACCGCAAGGTCAACCTGGACAACGACCAGCACGTCACCGTGTTTCAGGGCGGCACCTCGCTGGAGGCCAATTGGACCTTGCCGAGCGATTTCACCCTGACGTCGGTCAGTGCCTATCGCTGGTGGAATTTCACCCCGCGCAACGATGACGGTCTTAACGTGCCGGCCTCGTATAACGCCGGCGTATCGGTGGAGGACAAGCAGTGGTCCCAGGAATTTCGCCTGGCTTCACCCCAGGGCGGGTTTTTCGATTACGTGCTCGGCGCCTACTACTTCGGCTCTGACCTGGATAACAAGTCCTTCGCCTATTACGGCCCCCAGGCGGATATCTGGAACGGCACGCCGAGCGGCGCGTTGAACAACGTGAGCAGCATCGGCAACGGGCATATCCGCACCGACAGTTTTGCGCTGTTCGCCCAAGGCACCTGGCACCTGACCGAACGCCTGGATTTCACCGCCGGCCTGCGCGGCACCTACGAAGAAAAAAGTGCCTGGGTGACACGCAATGCCCCGCTGGGCGGCGCTGCGGTCAGCGGCGCTGCTGCCACGGCGCGGCGCGGGCGTACCGGGGCGTATGACTCGGGTGACCTGACGCAATACAGCGCCACCCCGTCGGGGCTGCTCAACCTCAGTTACCACTTCAATGACAACCTGCTGGGCTACGCCACGCTGTCCCACGGCGAGAAGTCCGGCGGCGTCAACCTGGCGGTGGGCTCGGCGCCGACGGCGGGGGCCGACTCGCTGTTGATCGGCACCGAGCGCGCCAACAACGCCGAGTTGGGTTTCAAGAGCACGTTGTGGGATCGCCGCCTGCAACTCAACGCCAACCTGTTCTGGACCCAGGTCAATGGCTACCAGACCAACGCCTACGACCAGGACAACCGTGTGCAGTACCTCACCAACGCCGGCTCCGTGCGCTCGCGGGGGGTGGAAGTGGAAAGTACGCTGGTGCCGATCAAGGGCCTGACGCTGAACCTCAACGGCTCCTTCAACGACGTCAGTTACCTGTCTTACAAGGACGCGCCATGCCCGCCGGAAGTCAGCCTGCGCCCCGGCGCACCGACGTCCTGCGACCTCACCGGCCACCAGGTGGTGGGCGCGTCGAAATGGATCGCCAACGCCAACGGCGAGTACAAGTGGAACCTGGATAACGGCTTTGAACCCTACGTCACCGCCAGTTATGCCTTCCGCTCCAAGGCGGTGGGCACCGTGGAAGATTCCGACTACGGGCAGATCCCGGCCTATGCGCTGGTCAACCTCTCCACCGGCCTGCGCGGCAATTACCAACAGGGCCAGTGGGACGTGTCGCTGTGGCTGAAAAACGCTTTCGACAAAACCTACTACACCACCCTGTGGACCGGCGGCAACGGCGGATACGAAGGCCTGCTGGGCGCCCCGCGTACCCTAGGCGTGACCGGGCGCTACGACTTCTAGCCCGGTGCGGTAGGTGGCCGGGCTGAACACCCGCGTCACCAGCAGCATGGCCAGCACGGTCAGTGTCAGCACGATCCAGGCGCTGACAAAGTTGCCGGTCAGTTCGCGCAGCCAACCGGTCAGCCAGGGCGAAACGGCGTTGATCAAAAAGCCCACGCCCTGGACGAAGGCGGCCAGTTGCCCGGCCTGGCGTGGGTCGCGGTGATGGTCGAGGGACAGCAGCAGGCTCAGGGCGAAGCACGCGCCCAGGCCGAAGCCGCACAGGGCCACCCACACGTGGGGAAAGACCTGCGGCGCGATGATCAGGCCGAGGTAGCCGAGGGTTTGCGCCACCAGGCTGATGCCCAGCAGCGGGCGACGGTCGATGCCGCGTTGTGCCAGCACCGGCATCAGCAGCGCGGCGATCACCTGGAAAATGGTCATGAACGCCAGCAGCGAGCCGCTGGGCAGCACGCCCCACCCCAGTTGCTGATAGTAGGCAGGCAGCCAGGCCACCATGCTCATGTAGCCGCAGTTGACCAGGCCGAAATACAGCGCGAGCAACCACGCGCGACGGTTGCGCAGCCCCTTGAAGGCGGGCGCCACGTGTGGACTCCTGGCGGCGCCCAGCGGCAGCCACGTCCATAGCAACAAGGCTGCGAGCGCCGGCAACAGCCACACACCCAACCCGGCCTGCCACTGCTGGAAGTGCGTCGCCACCACCGGGCTGAGCAACGCCGCCAGGCCTCCGCCGGCCATCAGTGAGGCCGAATACACGCCCATCGCCACCGGTACGCGCTGATGAAACTCGCGCTTGATCATCGCCGGCACCAGCGCCTGGATCAGCGCCACGCCCGCACCACCGAGCAACGCGGTGACCAGCAGCGCCGACGCCTGGCCCATCAGCCAGCGCGCCAGGCACGCCAGCAGAATCATCACCAGGCCCAGGGCGATACCGCGCCGTTCACCGAGCCGCGCTTCCACGCGCACCCCCACCAGCGCCACCAGGCCCATGCAGATCACCGGCAGGCTGGTCAGCAGGGCGCTGCTCTGGAAGCTCAGGCCGGTGGCCTGGCGAATTTCGCCGAGCAACGGACTGATGGAACTGAGGATCGGCCGCAGGTTGAGGCCGAGCACTACCAGCAGGCTCCAGCCTGCAAAGGACTTATTGAGGGTCATGCAGCGCCTATGCACCCAGTAAAATGTGGCGTGAGTATGGCCAGCGCCCCGGGTATTCTGAAATTAAATATAACCATGCCAACCAGTGGCAAAGAGAATGACCATGTTCGATCCCGTATTGCTGCGCAGCTTTGTCGCTGTGGTCGATTGCGGCAACTTCACCCGCGCCGCCGAGCGCCTGCACTTGACCCAATCCACCGTCAGCCAGCAGATCCGCCGCCTGGAAGATGCCGTGGCGTGCCAGTTGCTGGACCGCGATCAACGCCGTGTCGTCGCCACTGCCGAAGGCGAGCGCTTGCTGGGCTATGCGCGACGCATCCTGGCGCTGCATGAAGAGGCCGCCGATGTGTTGATCAACCAGCAAAGCGACGGCGTGTTGCGCCTGGGTGTGCCGGAGGATTTCGCGGCGCAGCGATTGATGCCGTTGCTCTCGGCGTTTGTGCTGGCCTATCCACGGGTGCGCCTGGAGGTCACCAGCGGGCTGGGCCCCGAGCTGCAGCGCCAATACCGCAGCGGTGAGTTCGACGTGTTGCTGGTCAAACAGATGGGCAGCAGCGATGACTGCCTGGCCTCGTGGCCCGAGCCGCTGTGCTGGGTGGACAGCCGCAGCACGCCGTGCCTGGGACGCGACCCGTTGCCGCTGGTGGCGTTTCCCGTGGGCGGCCTGTACCGCAATGAAATGCTGCACCACCTTGAAGTGGGCGGCTGGCGCTGGCGTATCGGCTATTCCAGCGCGAGCCTGGCCAGCGTGTGTTCGGCCGTGGCGGCGGGGTTGGGCGTGAGTCTGTTGCCGCTGCGGGTGGTGCAGGCCGGGCATGTGGTGCTGGGCGCAGAGAGCGGTTTGCCCGTGGTGCAAGGCGTGCGCCTGGCGTTGTATGCCCGCAGCGGCCTGAGCGCGGCAGGGCAGTGCTTACAGGCTGAACTGTTCGATTTGTGCGCCAACAGCCCCGTTGGGCCATGCCTCTACTGAATATTTTGCATGCCTGAAACGCATTGAAAAATGCCACCTCTGCGCCAGGCCGCGCAGACCGTGGCTTTGGCGTATGAGTCAGTTTTATTTATTCAAGTTAGGCATAAGCATAACTTTAAAGATTACTTTAAGAGATAAGCACCCAGCCCGATGATTCAACCCTGGACGGCCTGCCACGCAGGCCCGTCGGTTTTTAGGTTTGAAAATCGTAGGGAGTGAATCAATGGGCAATGTCCAGACCGCCGCCCGTGCCACTGAGGCGCAAGGGCGCCTGGCACCGAGCGGTGAGTTGGTCGACCTTGACCGGCCGCACCGCGCGCCGTTGGGGCAGTTGCGTCTGCAGCAGACCCCCAAGCGGTTTTCCAGCCGGCGCGAAGGCGTTCTGTTGGGCTTGTTGGTGCTGGCCTTGCACGGCGCGGTGATCTATTGGGTGAGCCAGAAGCCCACCCCGGTGCTGCCGGTGGTGCCGCCGGAAATCC
>NZ_CVTX01000139.1:3817-13170 GCF_900005715.1 Pseudomonas sp. 34 E 7 | reverse complement strand
GCTGTGGCTCGAAGACGGCCCGCGCGCCAGCAATGCCGCCTGGCTGAGCCTGCGCAACAGCCAGGTAGTGGCCGCCGGGCCCAGCGAAGTGGCGAAGAACATGGACGGCCTGACCACCTATGTCGATCTGGTCAGCGTACTGATCGAAGAAGACCAGGATGGCCGCCAGGAAGCCGAGCGCCTGGCGCGCAAATACGGGGCGACGGTGGTGGGCAGTATCGCGCCGCTGAACGTTTTTCAACTGCGCCTGCCCGCCACCGACCTGATCCAGCGCGACGCCCTGGTGCTGCGCCTGGGCAGCGAGACCAGCGTCGATGCGGTGGTCATCGAAGAGTCCGCCGCCGAAGAAGCCGAGCACGCCGCCCCTCGCCGTGAGGCGCCGAAGAAGCCGGCGCCCGACTCCGATGAATGGGCCGCCAACCGCTTTCTCGATGCGGTGGCCTATTACCAGCGACGCATCCCGGGCCAGCACACGCCCATCGTGCCGCAACCGGTGCGCATCGGGGTGATCGAGCGCGGCGTGGATTTCGACACGGCGGATTTCGCTGACTACCTGGGCGCCTGCGCCCCCCGACGCACCTGCGTCTACGCGGGCGATACGGGTTCGGCGGACAGCCATGGCACCACCGTCGCCGGCATCCTCGCAGCAGGCTGGAACAACGGCGGCAATACCGGCTTTTTGCGTGGCCTGGACAAGGCCGGCGGGGGCTTTGAGGTGATTGTCGAGCGCAACTCCGATGCCGGAATCACCGCCAACATCGCCGCATCAGTCAACCTCGTGGAGGACGGCGTGCGCGTGCTCAACTGGAGCTGGGGCGTTCATCGCGTCGGCACCAAGGACGTCAACGGCCATGACGTCGACTCGCTGGTGCGCTCGGGAATAGCCATGAGCGGCTACGAAGAACTGCTCGAAGAGTTTTTCCTGTGGCTGCGCAAGGAACACCCCGACGTGATCGTGGTGAACTCCGCCGGTAACGGTTCGGCCTTCTCGGGCAGCGACGAGTACCGCCTGCCCTCCTCCTTTGTCACCGAGCAACTGCTGGTGGTGGGTGGGCACCAGCGCAATGAGCGCAACGACGTTGCCGTTGATGATCCCGCCTACGCCGTCACGCGCAGCTCTTCGAACGTGGACATGCGCGTCGACATCACCGCCGCCGCCTGCGCTCACGCGTCAACAACGGGCGCCGGCCAGGAAGGCGCCGTGCATTGCGGCACCTCCTACGCCACGCCGATGGTCGCGGGCCTGCTGGCGGCGATGCTGTCGATCAACCCGCAGTTGCAGCCGGAACAGTTGCGCACGCTGTTGCGCCGCAGCGCCCTGGCGATCGGCGATAACCATGACTTCGAACGCAGCGACGCCCAGGACCTCACGGCACCGATCCTGCCGTCGGAGCGCAATTACCAGCTCAATGACAAGGATGTGGGGCGCTCGGCGCGGCTGGATATGCAAAAGGCGCTGGACCTGGCGGTGCAGAGTCGCACGCGGGTGCGGTAATGGCGAGCGGCGGCATAATCGATAGTTTGGCCGCCTGAGCCAGGGCTATCGCGCAGCAGCCCCCCACCTCAACGCCGCTGAAGCTTCACACTGGCAAACGTCGATTCTTCCCTTGCCTGCTCCAGTATGTTCTTGGGTTTGGCCGGCGCCCCCGGCTTGGCCACAGGGCGCGGCGCAATCGGCAGGCGCAGGCGCATGTCCGAGCGTTCGTCACTGGGCGCCACGCCGAAGAAGTCCCGATAGCACTTGGAGAAGTGCGGCGTGGACACAAAGCCGCAGATCGCCGCAAGCTCCACCATCGAGATAGGGGTCTGCATGAGTAACTGGCGAGCCCTGGTCAGGCGGAGCTTGAGGTAGTAGCGCGACGGCGTGCAGTACAGGTAGCGCTGGAACATGCGCTCCAGCTGGCGCCGCGATACCTGGACGAACGCGGCCAGTTCATCCAGGTCGATGGGTTCTTCCAGGTTGGCTTCCATCAAGGCCACCACTTCCTGCAGCTTGGGCTGTTGCGTGCCCAGCAAATGCTTGAGCGGCACGCGCTGGGTGTCGCGCTCGTTGCGGATGCGCTCGTACACAAACATCTGCGAAATCGCCGCCGACAGTTCATGCCCGTGATCGCGCCCGATCAGGTGCAGCATCATGTCCAACGGCGCGGTGCCGCCCGAACTGGTGAAGCGGTTGCCATCGAGGGAGAAGACGCTGGCGCTGACCGTGACACGGGGAAAGGCTTCCTGCATGGAGGCCATCAGTTCCCAATGCACGCTGCACTGGAAACCATCAAGCAAGCCCGCCCTGGCCAGCGCCCAACTGCCGGTGCACACCGCGCCGAGGCGGTTGCAGTACAGACGCGCCTGGTTGCGCAACCAGGTGATATGCGCGGGTGTGGCGGCCTGTTGGATGCCCACGCCGCCACACACGATCACGGCGTCCAGGTCGCGCTGTTCATGCGCCACCGCATCCGGTGTGACCGACACGCCATCGCTCGCCCACACCGGTTCACCGTTAAGGCTGAGGGTGCGCCAGCGATAGAGTTCCTCACCGGCCAGTTGATTGGCCATGCGCAAGGGCTCGACCGCACAGGACAGCGATATCAGGGTGAATTGGTCCAGCAGCAAAAAGCCGAGGGTCTTGCAGGCAGGCGCGTCAGGTTCCATCACAGTACTCCGCACGCGTGATCAAGAGGGCTCAACCACAATGGCCTTGGCCGACTGCCCGTGCTGACGCGCCGTGACCACGCCGATCAAGGAGATCAGCAAGGCCAGGCCAATCGTTGAGGACACTTCCGTGCGGTGTTCCGGTGTCACCATCATCACGGCCAATGCTGCGCAGATGAACACGATCACCAGGTAAGTCAGCCAGGGAAACAGCCACATACGAAAGGCCAGCTCGACGTTCTGCCTGAGCAGCATCCGCCGCATGCGCAGTTGCGAGATGGCGATGACCAGGTACACCAGCAACGCGATGGCACCGGAGCTGGCGAGCAGAAACTGGAACAGACCGGCGGGCATGAAGTAGCTCAGCAGCGTCACCCCTGCGCCGATGATGGTGCTGGCAATCACCGCCGCCCTGGGCACGCCCGCGGCTGAGGTGCGTTTAAGCGCCACAGGCGCGTCGCCGCGTTTACCCAGGGAGAACAGCATGCGCGAGGAGATGTAGATCGAGGAGTTCATGCAACTGGCAACGGCGATCAACACCACCACGTCGACCATGAATTTGGCGTTGGGGACGTTCATCAATTCCAGCGCGCGCTGATAGGAACCCACGGACGCCAGCAACGGGTCGTTCCAGGGCACCACGGAGATAACGACGAAGATCGACAGCAGGTAAAACACACCGATGCGCCAAATCACCGAGCGTGTCGCCCTGGCGATGTTCTGCGCCGGATTACTCGATTCGGCCGCCGCGATGGTCACCGCCTCCGTACCGATAAAACTGAACATGATGGTGATGAACGCCCCGACCACCGCCGACAAACCGTTAGGCGCAAAACCACCGTGCTCCTCCATCAACCGGCTCAAGCCACTGGCTTGGTGATCAGGCACCCAGCCCATCAGCACGCTGAATCCCAGGCCGATAAACCCGATAATGGCGATCACCTTGGCCATCGCGAACCAGAACTCGAACTCACCATATTTGGCCACGCTGAACAGGTTGGTGATCACCAGCAGGATGATCGACAACAAGGCGAACAGCCACGCATCGACCTGGGGAAACCACTGATTGAGTACATAACCGGCAGCCAGCGCCTCGATCGGAATCACCAACACCCAGAACCACCAATACAACCAGCCGATGGTGAAGCCCGCCCAACGGCCGATGGCCTGGTCGGCGTAAGTAGAAAAGGAACCGGTGTCGGGACGCGCCACCGCCATTTCTCCGAGCATGCGCATCACCAGCACCACCAGCAGGCCGGAGAACAGATACGCCAGCAACACCGCCGGCCCCGCCGCCGCGATGGCATGGCCGGAACCGACAAATAACCCCGCGCCGATGATGCCTGCGATGGACAACATGGTGACGTGGCGCGGCTTGAAACCCTGCGCCAACTGACCGTTGGAATCGTTGGAATTTAGGCTATTCATTGTTTTTGTTGTTCTCGGGCGACCAATACCCCTCACCTTAAGGGTGCTGCGCCGGGCCAAAGTAGCCTGAGTACGCCATCGTCGTGTCTGATCTCGTCATTTGTCGATCGGTTGCGGCGGCTGGCGAGCCGGCGCCTGCAACCGACCGCTCCTCAGGTTGCGGTACCGGCCTTGAATAATTCGCTCATGAGTTCGGTGGCCGCTCCGTGCCCGAAGACATGCGCGGAGTCACGCTGGGAGGGGTCCAGTGTGCCTTCGCCTCTGATGCTCTGCCCGGTATAAACCAACGTTCCCTCAAGCACTTCGACTGCGCTGTGATAACCCAAGCCGACCAAAAACGCGCCGGTCCCAGCCGCACGCGCATAACGCTGCTCCTGCTCGGCCGGCGTCAAATCCGACATAGGCGTGAGCCCGCTACCGTCCCGAGCGGGCAGCGCGCCCACGTATTGATCGCTCGCGCTCACCCCGCGCAGCATGTCCCAGGTCTGCAAAATTTCGGCCGGCGAGGCTGACATATGCCCGACAAGCGGCTCGGTAGTTTCCTTGATGCGGGCCGTACCGATATCGAAAACCGCCCAGCGATTATCAGGAATACGCTCGGATGCCGGCACATTGAGCGCTTTATCCGCCTCCAGCCCGCTGTTGTGCACGCCTGCCCGAAAAGGCATGTGGGCAGGCGAATCGAACGAACGGACTTTTCGTTCAGCGCGCTTATCCGGGCCTACCGCCGCAGAGCCGCCGTGCTCGCGCATGCGCTGGACGGCGGCGGCATCCGGCACTTGCAGCCCCTGTGCCTGGAGCTGCCGGTTGAGCGCCGTCATCAGTCCCTGGTCCGCGTTGCCGGGGGTGGTGTAAAACCCGCCGATATCGCCCATCAATGCGATGGCCACCGCTCTATCGGTGGCGCTTGCCGATCCGCTGCCGGCGCGCGCCAATGCTGCCAGCAAGTCATCCGTTGTCTTCCCCGCCAACAGCCTGCCTTCCCCCAATAAATGAGCGCCCAACGTGCCCTGATGCTGCGGGCTCAGGTTCGAGACCACACGGTGCAAGACGCTGGCGGCACCGGCCAGCTCTTGAGTCAAGACGTCGCCGGGCTTGTAGAGCACGTTTCGCGCCGCGACAGTCTGTGCCAACGCCAACGCTTTGGTGGTCGCCTGAGCGGACTGGCCCGCCGGGTTGCCATGGGTGATGTGCTGATGCACGGCATCCTTGGCCTTGAGCACCTCATTGAAGACCCCGGCGTCCCTGGCGGCGTTTTCCAGGGCGCTGTCATTCATGAAAAGCCTATCGCCGATGTGCTCGAAGCCGGGCCTTCCCGGGAACGTTTCAAGCAATTTGCCGCGTACAGCCGGATGGGCCAGCGCATATGAAATTTCATCCATCGAATGCCCGCCATCCACGTAAATGAACAGCGCGGATTGAATGGCCAAATAGGCTTCAAGGTCGTCCGGCCGGGTATTGGCATGCACATCCTTGCAGGCACGCACCGCCCCCTGTTCGATCACAATCGAACCCGACGGCCCGTTAACGTAAGTCCCCGTGCCTTTTTCAAACAAAGCCTTCACATAAGAACCCGGCTTGGATGCATCCGGATGCTCGGGATCCTGCATCTCAAGCCTGTCGGGGCAACGGGTGCTGGCGCCGGCCAGCAACTGGCTCCGGTAATCGCTTTCATATTTGATATTGAACGGCTCATTCAGGCGCAAGTCCCGGGGGGTCGCATCGATATTTCGCAAAATACCGACGTTATGACTGTCTGCCTGCCGGAACAAATTACCTTCTCGGGCGTTGAGTTCAATACGGCCTTTTCCGGGTGCCTTGATGGGATCAAATACACTGTCCCAATGGCCCGCAGGGAGTTTTGCCGCGACATCCGGCTCATTCCTCAGCGCGTAACTTAAATAACGGTGTTTGTAGATATCAAACAAGGCCGTCCTGGCCTCGGGCGAGATATTCAAGGTCTCCAGGGTTTTCTCGGCACGCGTATAGAACCCCTGGAGTTGATCCAAACCCTCGATGCTCGTGTCGAAACGCTGGTTCTTCCAAGCCGCCTCGTATTTCTCGAACAACGGCGCAGACACGTAGTTGTCCTTGATGTAATTGACCTGATTGTTTGAGATAGCGACAAAGGTTTTATAGGTGTCCGGCGAACGGAAATAATCTTGCAGGGCATGCTTGGCATAGTAACTTTCGAACGCGCGCCGCACCGGGTCGTTGACCATTTTCAGCCTCATCGAACCGTCGGCTGCGTGCGGCGAGCCGTTGGCGACCAGCTTGGTCAGCTCGGCTCTACGCTGCTCCGGATCGATAAGGCCGCGCAGTCGGGTAAGGATCTTCTGGGTTTCGGTTTCAGCCGGCCCCGCGATCCTGAACCTGTTCAAGCCCAGGCTCAGCGCGCCATCCTTGATGGACGCCTTGCCCGGCGCGATACGATCCTGGGAGTGTTTTTCAACGATATCACTGTCAATCACGGCGTTATAAATAGCACCGTTCCTGATTTGCGCGACCTGCGGGCCGCCGTACAGAAAACTGACCGGGCGCTCTTGCCCGTCGGCTTTGAGCGTGACCGTAGGCAGGGCGTTGGAAGTGACTTCAATAGGTTTGTTTTTTATGGAGTCGAAGTTCTTCACAAACTCGACATTCTTCAATACCCGGTTACCAGCGTTGGCCTGCAATTGGGCCGCAGCACTGGAGCCGTTATCATTATTGATCAGCATAGTGGTTGCCTCTACCTTTGAATAAGGCGGCGAGCGTCGTTGCGACGGTTTATTTGAAAATGCTGTGCAGCGATGTCATCAGGTTGAAAAAACCATCCAACGCAATCTGCAATGTTTTGGCCGACCCCGTGCACGCGTCGTCCAGCAGGGCTTTGACTTCGTAACCGCGCAGACCTTTGCCCAACACCGGCTGGCCGGTCACCACCGATGGCAATGCGTGTTGCAGTGAAAGCAGCAGTTTTTCCGCATGGATATTCAGCGTGGCGCTGTTCAGATTTTTCAACTCACTCCACATCCACACCCCATGACGGTCGGCAGTGAGCATGATCGGGCTGATGGTTTTAAAGTTAAGCGCGATCGAGGAGTGGCGATCAAAGGAGCCGAGGCGTTCCTGGGGTACGCCAAGGTCCAATAAAGTTTCGCGGAGTATTTTCGCAATATCAGAACTCACGGCCTATCCCCTCAGCGTAAGCAGCCTTGCTTCTGGAGTTATAACTGGCGTCCCTGAGTTACCCGTTGGCGCCCTGCTCAGCGAATGTGAGAGAGGCGAGAGATGAGTGGCGGCCGTCCACGAACAGTTCCATTGGGCAATAGCTGCGCGATTTGCCTATCAGCCCGCCTGCACCATCATTTGCCACAAGGAAGCCCCAACGCCGGTGATGCTTTCGCCGGCAATAAGCCCGGCCGCCGCGGTAACCGCAAAACGTTCGGTAAGACGTGGCCGACGACAGCTGACCAACCAGGTCAGCACCGCTCCCAAAGCCATCATCAGCGAAATGGACGCCGGCAGTACAAACGCCAATCCCAGGGCGGCGGCGCTGGGCAGGTAGCGCGCGCGATGCGCAGACAAGGTGCTGTCGAGCACACCCAGCAACACGCCGATCAAGCCTGCGATGGCGATGGCCCAGCGAATGCTCGGCGATAACGAGTCCAGCCCGTGGGTCAGGGTTTGCGCCACGGCTTTCCAGGTGGCGACGGCCGGGGCCGGCCATTGTTCGGTGAGGAGCATGGTGTGTGGGTCGGGAATCAGCGCCAGGTAGGCGAATACGCCGACGATACTGCCGACAAAAATCCCCAGGATCTGCGCGATCACTTGCTTGTGAGGCGTGGCGCCAATCGCCTTGCCGACCTTGAAATCATTCATCAAGTCCGTGCACTGCCCGGCCGAACCGCCGGCCGTGTTGGCGCTCATCAGGTTGATCGGCACCTGCCCCGGCGCGACGATGCCGAAGCTCAGCTGGGACAATTGCCCAATTGCGCCAATCGGCGGAATGCCGGTGGCGCCCACCACCCGCGCGGCCACGGCGGCCAGGCAGATGGCCAGGGGGATGGTGAGCAGCGCCATCCACGGGTTGATGCCGAACAACAACGCCTGCAGGCTCACGACCAGGATGATCGCCAGGGCAAACCCGGCAGCCGGGCCCCGTTTCGGCAGGGTCCAGGGCGTGCCGCCGTCCGCGCGGGTGGTTCGGTGCAATGCCCACAAGCGAATCGCCAGGGACGCCAGGGTAGAACAGACCATCAGGCTCACGCCGGGCCACAGCAGCCACTCCACCAGCGCGGCGAATTGCGGGCCGCTGCTGCCCGGCGCAACGTGCACCAGCCCCTGCGCCAACAGCCAGGGCCCCAGCCCGCCCCAGGCCAGCAAGGCGCCGAGCAACAAGGTCAGGCCCACGCGCAGGCCGATGATGCCACCAAAGCCGAGCAGCAACAGCGACGGGTCTGTGGTAAACGTCAGGCGTTCCAACTGGGCCGTCGGCGACCAACGCGGCAACGCCCACAGGAAGGTATCCACCCACTTGACCAACCCCGACAGCAACGCCGCGCCGAGCAGCACTTTCAAGCGCGTCGCCGCTTCGCGACCGTGGTTGTAGATATGCAGCAGGGTCTCCAGGGTGGCCATGCCTTCGGGAAACTTCAACGCCTTGTCGTTGAGCAACGAGGGCCGCAGGTACCACGCGATCCAGATCCCCAGGAAGCTCACGGAAAACACCCAGGCGATCATCGGGATCGCCTCCAGTTGATTGCCCGTAAGCAAGGTGTAAGCCGGGATGGGCGCGACCAGCCCACCGGAAATGATCGACGCCGCGGCCGAAGCGACGGTCTGGTTGATATTGCTTTCATGCAGCGTCCACGGCAATGGCGCAGCAGAGCGTTTGGCCAGGCCCTGCCAGATCGCGTAGCCGATCAGCAACGCGATGATCGACATGTTGAACGACCAGCCGATCTTGAGGCCGGCGTACACATTGGACGGCGTGAGCAGGATACCGAGCAGGATCCCGGTGATGACCGCGCGCAGGCTGAGTTCACGTTCTACGGGAGTGATTGCCGAGGTGGGGTGCATGCAGATTCCTTTCGACGAAAAACAGTGCCACCTCATAAGTGAGCGCTGAAAGGCTCGAAGGTTCATCGATGCGGCTTGCCTCGATAGCCATAGCTAGCTACACAACGCTGTAGCCCCCCGCTAACCACGATGCGAAGCGAGCCGCTCTTGATCTGGCTTTTGATCTTGATCTCAGGCGCCCCGTTAAACCACGCTGGCCGAACGCAGGCTTGAAT
>NZ_CVTX01000139.1:0-3767 GCF_900005715.1 Pseudomonas sp. 34 E 7 | reverse complement strand
CACACCGAGCCTAGGCGAGGTGCCGAGTGGTGGGGCAAGAGCGTTTTGCTTACTTTTGCGCTTTTCAAAAGTGAGCCGCTGTAAAAGCGGAACCTATAGCAGCCGTTACCGCAGAAACGGATATGTACTCGGTCTGATCCGGCATCCTGGTCGGCCCAGAGGCCGCCATCGGGGGCAAGCCCCCTCCCACATTTGGACCGAGGTGTATCAGCTGGATAACCGTTGGCTGACAGGCGCCATCGGGAGCAAGCCCCCTACCACACTGAATTCATTTAGCAAACGCGTACTCACCGCCCTGCTCCACCGCCTTGCGATAAGCCGGCCGCTGCTGAAGCCTGTCCACCCACGCCGCAAGGTTCGGATACGCCTGCAACTTGCCCTGGGCCCTGGCGATTTCGCCGATAAAACTCATCTGAATGTCCGCACCCGTCAGTTCGTCACCCACCAGATACGGCGTTTGCCCAAGCACGTCATTAAGGTAGCCGAGGTAGTTGGCCAACTCCGATTCGATGCGCGGATGCAGCGGCGCGCCGGCTTCACCCAGGCGCCCGACGTAGAGGTTGAGCATCAGCGGCAGCATGGCCGAGCCTTCGGCAAAATGCAGCCATTGCACATAATCATCGTAGGTGGCGCTGGCCGGATCGGGTTGCAGTCGTCCCTTGCCGTGACGACGAATCAGGTAGTCAATAATGGCCGCCGACTCAATCAATACGCGGGCTCCGTCCTCGATCACCGGCGATTTGCCCAAGGGATGAATCGCCTTGAGCTCGGGTGGCGCGAGGTTGGTTTTCGGGTCGCGTTGGTAGCGCTTGATTTGGTAAGGCAGGCCCAACTCCTCCAGCAGCCAGAGGATGCGCTGGGAGCGGGAATTGTTGAGGTGATGGACGGTAATCATAGGGAAGCAGCTCCATTGGGGTTAAGGAGAAGACTACAACACGGCGATGGAGTGCCCTGAATGGACCTCATCCCAATCGAAACCGCGCCGTGTTGTCGCTCAACGCCCGGCTGCCCTGGCTCAGGCTGTCGGCAGCCTGATTGACCGCCCGCGCGCCGTCGAGCAGACGCCCGGCCGCTTGGTCGACCTGCTGGATATTGCCGCTCACTTCGTCCGCCGTCGCAGCCTGTTCTTCCACGGCGGCGGCGATGTGCGCCAAGGTGTCGGTGACGTGCTGCACCGCACCGGCAATTTCTCCCAGGCGCGTGCCCAGGCCGGTGACGGATTCGGCATCGGTGAGCGCCTGCTCGCACGCGGCGCCCATCAGGCTGACGGCCTGGCTGACCGTGGCGCGCAGGCTGTCCACCGTGCCGGCGATCTGCGCGGTGGACGCCTGGGTGCGTTGCGACAGGCTGCGTACCTCATCGGCAACCACTGCAAACCCTCGGCCTTGCTCGCCGGCGCGGGCGGCTTCGATGGCGGCGTTAAGGGCCAGCAGGTTGGTCTGCTCGGCAATGCCGCGAATGGTGTCGACCACCGATTGAATCTGCTGGCCCTGCTGGCTGACCTGTTCCAGGGCATTGGCGGTGTCGCTCAGGCGCTGGTTGAGTTGCTGGATACTGGCCGTGGTGCGCTGGCTGTCGCGGCTGCTGTCTTCGGCGATACGGCGGGTGTGGCGGGCGCTGTCGGCCGCCTGTTCGCAGCTTTTGGCAACGCCCAGGGAGGTGGCGGCCAATTGGGTAGCGGCCGCGGCGATCTGGCTGATCTGGTGGCGCTGGTCTTCGACGTCGGTGAGGGTGCTGCCCGATTGCGCGCTGAGGGTCAGCACGGTGGCGCCCAGTTGCTCGGTCTCATGATTGACCCCGAGCAGGCTGGTGCGCAGTTGCACCACGGCCACATTGAGCGCGGTGCTGATGGCGGCGAGTTCGTCGCGCCCCTGCACCGCCACTTCGACGTGCAGGTTACCGTCACGCAGGGACTCGGCGAGCGTGGTGATGCCACTGGCGCTGCGACGGATCGAGGCTTGCAGGCAGATGAACAGGTACAGCGCCGCCAGCGCCAACAGGCTGAACGTGGCCGCCACGGGAATGAAGTGCTGCAACGATCGCTCACGGTAGTACCCCAAGCGCGCATCGAGCGAATGCAGCGACTGGCTGCGCAGCGCACCCAACGCCGCGAGCATGGCGTCGACACTTTGATCGAATGCGGCGGTGTCGAGCTTGATGGTGCCGCCGAATACGCCGTCGTCGAGGGTTTTGAGTTCGCCGTCCAGGCGTTGCAGGCTGGCCTCGTATTGTTCGGTCCAGGGTTCAAGGCCGGGGTATTGCTTGGCCTTCAGCGCCGTGGCGGCCTTGACCAACTGGTCCCGCGCATCACCGATGCGGCCGCGCAGGTCACGCATCTGCAAGCGGCTTTGCAAGGTGAACTGGCCCGAGGCAATGGAGGATTGGCCAACGCTGGCCGTACGGCCGATACGCTCGATCAGGTCCGGTGTGTGCTGGCTGGAAATCTGCATCAGCAGATAGGTTTCCAGCCAGGGATCGAGGATCAGCCCGGCGTCCAGGGTGATCTGTTCGCGTAGCGATTGCATCGCGGTCAGGGCGGCGGTGAAACGGTCGTAGCCATCCGGCCACCAGCCGACGGTGCGCAGGGACTGGGTGTCCATGCCCTTGACCGCGGCCTGCAGCGTGTCGAAGCGCGCCTGGGTAGCGGCGCTGGCATGATGGGTCTTGAGGGCGTCCCCCAGGGTTTGCAGGCCTTGCTGAATCAGCGGGCTGCCCGCATCCACCCTGGCCATCGCGGCCTGGGCGGCAGGGGTCGGCGTATGCAGGATATCCAGGGCTTTCCAACGGGCGGCCAGGTTGCGCTGGGCGCTCAGTTGCCCATCGAGCAGGTCCAGCGCCAACAGCTGGCGCACGCCGGACTGTTCGCTGGAAATCACCGCGAGTTTGTCGTGGTAGTCCTGGCCGATCATCCACAGGCTGCCGGCGAGCGGTAGCATGAACAGCAGGAACAGCACCTGGAACTTACGCGCGAAGCCGAACCGCCCAAGCAGACGGATACCGGGTGATAAAAATCTTTGCATGCCCTACACACTCCCCTGAACAACCCCATACTTCACAGCCGGGAATGACTAACGGCAAAATGCCATGTCATTGATTCTTCTGGCTCAAGCAAGATCTGGGCCGTGGGATACAAGCGTGACGACACGTGCGATGGCGCTAAGAAACCTTTGATCGGTGCGCGAAAATGGGGCGAAAGCACTCATTATCGGGCGCGCGCCTGTAACCGCCGGGGACACGGCGCGACGCGGGAGAGGTCGAGCGCTGACAATCACGAACGTTCCTCAGGTCAGCAGTTGAGTGATCCACTGAATTTCCCGTGCGATCCCGTGGACTTTCTCTTCCGGCACCGACTGCCTGGCTTTCTCGAAACTGGCCAGGGTCTTTTGTTTCTGCTGCAGCAAGCGCTGCCACTTCGCCACGAACGCGGGACTGCGCGCCAGCAACTGCAGCGGTCCGAAATACAGCTGTTGTTCGGTGTAGGACACAGGCCCGGTCGGTTCGGCGACGATAATTTCGTAGTAGAAGCGGTTCTCGTGCAGCAGCTCTTCGCCCACGATGCGGTAGCCGTTATGCATCAACCAGTGGCGCAACGGATACTCGCCGCCATTGGGTTGCAGGACCAGGCGCTCGTGGCCATTCAACCGCGCCTTGCCGTTGTCGAGAATGTCACGAATGGTCTCGCCGCCCATGCCGCACAGACTGACGGCCGTGATGGCGTCGCCCGACTCGATGGCCGCCAGACCGTCGGCCAGGCGCACGCTGATGCG
>NZ_CVTX01000189.1:62696-65662 GCF_900005715.1 Pseudomonas sp. 34 E 7 | reverse complement strand
GATGGAGTTGGCCTCCATGACAATGCGCGGTGTTACGCCCTGCCGGCGGCAGTAGTCATCGATATAGCGGCGCGTGGCAAACCCCGCATCGAGCAGGACCAGCGGCTGCTCGAACCCTGCCGACCGATTCACCTCGGGCGAATCCGCCCGCACCACCACGCTCAAGGCCTCGGCAAACAATGCCTCACACTCGATATCCGGCCCGTGCTCGCCGGCAAAGCCGATGCCGATATCCAGCAAATCCTCGCCCAGCGCGGCTTCGATGCGGTCCTGGGTCAACTCTTCGACGCTCAAGGTGATGCCCGGGTACAGCCCATGGAACTGCGCCAGCAACGGGCCGATCAGGTAGGCGGTAAAGGTCGGGGTCATCGCCAGGCGCAGATGCCCGCGGCTCAAGTCCTGCACGTCATGCATCGCACGGGTGCCGGCCTCCAGGTCCTGCAAGGCCAGCCGGGCAAAGCGAACATAAGCCTGCCCCGCATCCGTCAGGCTGACGCTGCGCCCGGAACGATCGAGCAGCGGCGCGCCCAAGGTGTCTTCAAGTTGCTTGATCTGTTGTGACAAGGTCGGCTGCGACACATGCAGCGCCTGGGCCGCGCGGGTGAAATTGCGGTGCTCGGCAACGGCCAGCAAATAACGGATATGGCGCAACAGCATCAACGACGTTCCAACTATAGGCAGGGCTTATAGAAACCATAATAAGCCGGTCTTGGACGCTATAGACGAAAACTTCCATCCTTGCCCCATCAGCCACGCAAGGAGAAACCCTCATGCAGCACCTCATCGACGGCTTTCGCAAATTCCAGCGCGAAGCCTTTGCCGAACGCAGCGACCTGTTCAAACACCTGGCCACCACGCAAAACCCCGGCACGTTGTTCGTGTCGTGCTCCGACAGCCGTGTGGTCCCGGAACTGCTGACCCAGCAGGAACCCGGCGACCTGTTCGTCATCCGCAACGCCGGCAATATCGTGCCGTCCTACGGGCCGGAACCGGGCGGCGTATCGGCCACGGTCGAATATGCGGTGGCGGTACTCGGCGTAAGCGACATCGTGATCTGCGGCCACTCCGACTGCGGCGCAATGACCGCCATCTCCACCTGCACCTGCCTGGACCACCTGCCTGCGGTAGCCAACTGGCTGCGCCATGCCGAGTCGGCCAAGGTCATCAACGCCGCCCGCCAGCACGTCTCGGACGCGGCGCGCCTGGATGCACTGGTGCGTGAAAACGTGGTCGCTCAATTGGCTAACCTCAAGACTCACCCATCCGTCGCCCTGGCGCTGGAGCAAGGCCGGCTGAACCTGCACGGCTGGGTATACGACATCGAAACCGGTGGCATCGACGCACTGGACGGACGCAGCGCACGCTTCGTGTCCCTGCTCGAACACCCGACCACCCGCGCTCACGCCGCCTGAACCCATTCAACCCAAGAGGACTTCATCATGCTGCAATCGAACTTTTCCCAAACCCCTCGCCTGGCCCTGGCCGACACCGTCATCGACCTCAAGGCACGCAAGAACCTGTCCTGGCAGGACCTCGCCGACGGCACCGGCCTGAGCCTGGCCTTCGTCACCGCCGCCCTGCTCGGCCAGCATCCGCTGCCCAGGGACGCCGCCGACGTAGTGTGCGCCAAACTCGGCCTGGACGAGGACGCCAGCCGCCTGCTGCAAAGCGTGCCCCTGCGCGGCAGCTTCCCCGGCGGCGTGCCGACCGATCCGACGATGTACCGGTTCTACGAAATGCTGCAGGTCTACGGCTCCACCCTCAAGGCCCTGGTGCATGAGCAGTTTGGCGACGGCATCATCAGCGCGATCAACTTCAAGCTGGACATCAAGAAAGTCGAAGACCCGGACGGAGGTTCGCGCGCGGTGATCACCCTGGACGGTAAATATCTGCCAACCAAACCCTTCTGATCGTTCGCCGAACCGTCTACGCTCTTGTCATTCCAACAAGACCGAGGGACGGGTAGATGAACGCACTGCTACGACTCGCCTGGCTGCTGCTGTTGTGCGGCAGCCAGGTGCACGCCGACACGGCCAATGACGCCGACGCTCAAGCGGCCAAGGCGTTGCTGGACAAGGCCCTGGTTTACTACCAGAACAATGGCGACAAGGCGTTGGCCGCTTTCAGCCGCCAGGGCGAATTCATCGACCAGGACCGTTACGTCTTCGTGGTCGACACCAAAGGCGTGCTGCTGGCCAGCGGCGGCCCCTCCTCGGCCTTGATCGGACGCGACGTGTCCGAAGTCCTCGGGCCTGACCTGCAAGCCTCGTTCAAACACGCCATCAGCGCGCCCGAAGGCCAGGGTATCCAGCAGGCCGATTATCGCTGGCAGAACTGGAATGACGGCAAGGTCGAACACAAGCACGTGTTTTACCAGCGGGTGGGCGAGCGCATCCTGGCGGTCGGCTATTACCTGCCACGGGCCACGCCGGAGCAGGCGCGGGCGCTGCGCAACAAGGCGGTGAACGCGCTGGTGAAGGACGAAGCGGGGACGCTCAAGGCGATCAACTCATTGCAGGGTGGTTTCCTGCAGGATGATCTCTACGTGTTCGTGGTTGACCTGAATACGCGGCGCTATGTGGCGCACGGCACCAACCTGCGTTTGATCAATACCGATTTCGCCAAGGTCAACGACCCGGATGGCCGGCCTGTCGGGGAGCCGATCCTTGCGTTGATGGGGGAACAGGATCAGGGCGAATATAAATACCGCTGGAAGAACCCGGTAACCGGGAAGATTGAGAATAAGCATGCTTATGTGCGCAAGGCCGGGCATTTGATGGTGGCGGTGGGGTATTACAGTCCCTGATGCGTCTGGCGAGTACCTATCTAACGGATATGTACGCTGTTGGCTTTATGTGGGAGGGGGCTTGCTCCCGATGGCGGCCTCTGGGCCGACCAGGATGTTGGATCAGATCGAGTACATATCCGTTTCTGCGGTCACGGCCACTTAGGGTTCCGCCCTGACG
>NZ_CVTX01000189.1:0-62646 GCF_900005715.1 Pseudomonas sp. 34 E 7 | reverse complement strand
GTTTAACGGGGCGCCTGAGATCAAGATCAAAAGCAGATCAAGATCAAGAGCGACTCGCTTCGCATCGTGGTTACGGTTGAGCGCTACAGAGTTGTGTAAATACCTATGCCCCGATGAGGAAGAGTCAGTGAGTGCATCCGTAACTGACACACCGCCATCGGGGGCAAGCCCCCTCCCACATTTGGATCGCGATCGGCACAGAATACCGGTCGGCTCTAAGGCCGCCGCGCTAACGCCCCCGCAACACCCGATCAGGCATCGCAATAGCCGCCGCCAACCCCAACACCGACACCCCCGCACTCACCATCAGCAAATGCCGAAACGTCATCGCCAACTCCCCCCGCAACGCATCCCGTGCCTCACCCGGCGCAGCATTGAGCCCATCGAGCAGCACATTACCGGAGTTGCTCTCGGTCAGCAGCGCGCCACTGGCCAAGTGGGCAAAACTGGCATCGCGCAACAACGCCAACAACAATGCCGACATGCACGCCACCCCCACCGCCCCGCCGAGGGAACGGAACAGGTTGGTGGTGCTGGTCGCCACACCAATATCGCGCTGCTCCACCGAGTTCTGCGTGCCCACCAACGAGGTCGGGAACTGCATGCCCGCCGCGATCCCGCACAACAGCATGAACAGCGAGGTCAGCCCGACGGCCTGGGGCGCGCTGAAGGCCATGCCGAGAATCGCCAGCGGGCTCAACACGGCGCCACTGAGGATCATCGGTTTATATCGGCCGGTCACTGAGGTCATGCGTCCGGCGAAATAAGCGCCCATCGGCAAGCCCATCGCCAGGGGCAGCAGGTGCAAGGCCGCGCTGTCGGCGCCGGCACCGGTCACGGTCTGGTAACGCAGGGGCATCAGCACGGTCAGGGAAATCGCCTGGAAGCTGGTGATGAAAATCGTGCACCAGCACAACACCGCGCTGCGGTTGACGAACAGGTGCATGGGCAACAACGGCTCGCGCGCGCGGCGTTCATGCCAGACGAACACGCTCAACGCCAACAACGCACAGACCAGCAGCCCAAGCACTTGATCGTCACGCCACGCACGACCCTGGCCGATTTGTGTGATGCCGAGCAACAAGGCGCTCAGGCCGATGATCATCAGCACGGTGCCGAGGTAATCGATAACCGGCTTGCGCTGCGGCACCGGCAACCCCACCAGGGTGCGATGGGCCACATACCAGGCGAGCGCGCCCAACGGCAGGTTGATCAAAAATACCCAGCGCCAGGACAGGTACTCGGTCATGTAGCCGCCCAGCACTGGCCCGGCGACGCTGGCCACCGCGTACATGCTGCTGAAGTAGCCCTGGTAACGCCCGCGTTCACGGGGCGCGATGATGTCGCCGATGATCGCCTGGCTCACCGAAATCATGCCGCCGGCACCGATGCCCTGGATAATCCGCGCCAGCACCAGTTGCTCCATGTTGTGCGCCAGGCCGCAGAACAGCGAGGCGACAGTGAACACGCCCATGCCGATCAGCATCATGGGGCGTCGCCCATACAGGTCACCGAGCTTGCCGTAGATCGGCACCGCCACCGTCATCGCCACCATGTAGCCGGAGATCACCCAGGCCAGCAGGTTGACGTCATGGAACTGCGCGGAAATGGCCGGCATCGACACGGCGACAATGGTCTGGTCCAAGGCGCCAAGAAAGATCGCCAGCATCAGCGCGGCAAGAATGCTGCGCACGGCGGGAACAGCGGGAGCGGACTGATTGAGAGGGGTCACGGCACAACCTTCGAGCAAGGCACGCAGGCAACGGCAGCCTGCGCAAATGCTGAATACGATAGCAGGCTATTCGATAGCCTCGTAAGGAAGCCCGACGTAATTTTCCGCGATGGTTGTGCGCCCGGCCTCGGAATTCATGAAGTAGTCCAGCTCACTCTCGGCAATACGCCGGGTGAAGTCATCCGCCTGGGGAAACTGATGCAGCATCGACGTCATCCACCAGGAAAACCGTTCGGCCTTCCACACCCGCCGCAGGCAGATGGCGGAATAGCGCTCAAGCAATTCCACACGCCCCTCGCCATACACCTTGAGCAGGATGCGAAACAATGTGCTCACATCACTCGCCGCCAGGTTCAAGCCCTTGGCCCCGGTAGGCGGCACGATATGCGCAGCATCGCCGAGCAGGAACAGGCGCCCGTACTGCATCGGCTCCACCACGAAACTGCGCAGCGGCGCGATGCTTTTTTCAATCGACGGGCCGGTGACCAATTGTTCGGCCAGGTCGACCGGCAGACGGTTTTTGAGCTCGGCCCAGAAGCGCTCGTCCGACCAGTCGGCCAACGGCTCCTGTGCCGGAACCTGCAAGTAGTAACGGCTGCGGGTCAGCGAACGCATGCTGCACAGCGCAAAGCCACGCGAGTGCGTGGCGTACACCAGTTCCGGGTGCACCGGCGGCGTATCGGCAAGCATGCCCAGCCAGCCGAAGGGGTAGACGCGCTCGAACACCTGCAACGCCTCCGGCGGAATCGACTGACGGGCCACACCGTGAAAGCCGTCACAGCCCGCGACATAATCACACTCCAGGCGAAAGGCCTGGCCCTGATGCTCGAAGGTCAGCCAGGGCTGATCACTTTTGAGGTCATGGGGCTGTACGTTCGAGGCTTCATAGAAGGTCGTGGCGCCGACAGCCGCACGGGCCGCCATCAGGTCGCGGGTGACTTCGGTCTGGCCGTAGATCATCACCGACTGGCCACCGGTCAGGGTCTTGAGGTCGATGTGGGTGAGTCGGCCATCGCGCGCCAGGGCGAAACCGTCATGCACCAGGCCCTCGGTGTCCATGCGTCGGCTGACGCCCGCCTCGCGCAGCAGGTCGACCATGCCTGGCTCCAGCACCCCGGCGCGGATGCGGCCCTGCACGTGGTCGGCGGTCTGGCGCTCCAGGACGAGGGTCTGAATGCCAGCGTTGTGCAGCAATTGTCCGAGCAGCAATCCGGAGGGACCGGCGCCAATAATGGCGACTTGGGTTTTCAGCGTTTTCATTATTTTTATGGCCTGCTGGCTTCACCCGAACCGAACGAGTGAAAGAGTTGTCATTGGACGTGTAGCTGACATTTTTCACCTGAGCGAGCAGCATAAGAAGGTGAAAACTGCTTTAAAGCCTGCGCTTTTTGCCAATCGGGGCGATTACCGCACCACTATCCTGAGTATCGGATTGAAAACATGACCAACACCGCGATTCCGGTCTTCAAGCTTTACGGGGAAAGCCAACAGTGGCCGACGCCCGATTTGTTGCACTGTGAAACCATTTCCCGGCGCAGCCGGGAATACCAGTGGGAGATCCAGCCCCACCGGCACGCGGACCTGTGCCAGCTGCTCTACGTGCATAAAGGCCAGGCACACCTGGAAATCGAAGGCCAGCGCACCACGCTCGACGAAGCCAGCCTGCAAGTGCTGCCGCCGCTGTGTGTGCACGGTTTTCGCTTTTGCGAAGATGTCGAAGGTTATGTGGTGACCCTGTCAGCGCCCCTGGTCAGCCATTTACAAGCGCAACTGGGCAGCACGATCGATGGCCTGCACACCCTCGGCAGTTACCCCGCGGGCAAGGACAGCGACTACCTCAATAGCCTGTTCGTGCGTTTGCAGGACGAATACGCCGGCGAACAACCGGCACGGGACATGATGATGCACGCCCTGGTCAGCGTGCTGCTGGTGTGGGTCAGCCGCCAGGCGATCCAGCGCCGCCACCCCAGGACACCGCGCAACCGTGAGTATTTCCGACGTTTCACCCAACTGGTCGAACAGCATTACCGCGAGCACCCCAAGATTGAAGACCTGGCCCACAAACTGGGCATCTCGGTCTCCCATCTCAATGGCACATGTCGGGAGTTGGGCGGGCAGCCGGCCCTGCAGATCATGCATGACCGCCAGTTGCTGGAAGCCAAGCGTTTGCTGACCTACACCAGCATGACCATCAATGAAATGTCCGAGGTACTGGGGTTTTCCGACCCGACCAACTTCTCACGGCTGTTTCGCCGCCGGGTGGGATTCTCGCCCAAGGCTTTTCGCGAGCAGTTGAAGCAGAGCTGAATGTGCGAGGGAGCAAGCCCTAATACTGTAGGAGCGAGCTTGCTCGCGAAAAACTCATAGGCACCGCGTTCATTCAGGAAGCACGCGTTATCGTTGACGTTTTTCGCGAGCAAGCTCGCTCCTACAGACTGGCATTGGGGCACGCCCACTCCCATAGTGATTTGCAGTGCTTTGAGAATCAACGCAGGGCGCTGAAACTGCCGGTGTGCGGGACGCATTGGTTTTGGTGGCAACTGATGGCGAACGCCGACGGCTGCATTCGCGTCTGCTCGACGCGATAGGCGGCTGTGCCATACAGCGCAGTAGCCAAGGCGCACAGGCTGAAAATCGTCAGGTACTTTCTGGTTTTAATGCTCATGGCACAGACCTCAGCACGGATCTACAAGGTGCTGGTTAAAGCATAGGTCACTCAGGGCAAGTTGCCATGATTGCAGGCCATTCAGCGCGCTTATGCCGCTTCAGAGACCGACATCCCACTCAGGCTCTTCGGGAAACCGCTGCACCAGGAAATCCAACAGGCTGCGCAACGCCAAGGGCATGTGTTTGCGCGAGGCGTATACCGCGTAGATATTCATCTGCCGTGGCTGCGCATCCGGCAGCAGACGCACCAGTTTGCCGCTGCGAATCAACTCACCGGCCTCATAGCTGGGAAGCATCGCCACCCCAACGCCGGCCAGAGTGATGCGCAATAACGTGCCGGCCTCGTTGGCGGTGATATTGCCGTGCACCGCCACCGACACATGCTCGCCGCGCTCTTCGAAATGCCACAGGCTCTTGCCAAAGTAGGAATGGGTCAGGCAGTTGTGCCGGGCCAGGTCTTCGACTTTCTGCGGTGCCGGATGCTCGCGCAAATAGGCTGGCGTGGCGCACACCACCGAGCGGCATACGGTCAAACGCCGGGCGATCAGGTTCGGGTCCAAGTCGTTACTGGTGCGGATCGCCAGGTCGATGCGCTCGTCCACCAGGTTCACCGTGCGGTCGAGCATTTGCAGGTCGACTGTCACCAGCGGGTAGCGTCTGACGTACTCGGCAATCGCAGCGCCCAACTGCGCCTGGCCGAACGAGGTGCTGACACTCAGGCGCAACAGCCCACGCGGGGCCTCATCGGGCTCGCTGACGGCGGCCTGCATATCACCACAGAGTTCCAGCAATTGCCGGCAACGCGGCAGGGTTTCACTGCCGGCAGCGGTGAGGCTGAGCTTGCGCGTGGTGCGGTGCAGCAGGCGTGCGCCAACCCAATCCTCCAGCTCGGCCAGGTAACGCGAGACCACTGGGCGCGACAGGTCCAGGTGGTCGGCGGCGGCGGATTGGCTGCCCAGGTCCACCACGGTGACAAACACGCGCATTGCTTGAAGACGATCCATGATTTGCCCGATTTCAGAAACAAACTATGTTCCAGCATCGCATTTTTTGTGGTGTTTTATGCAACTAAGCTCTGTTCACCCCTTACCCAAGGCAGGAGCTGCCCCGATGTTCTCGACGTTCAAACGCTTGACCCTGGCGACTGCCGCCCTGGCTTTCACTGCTCATGCCATGGCGGCAGACTTGAAACTTGAGGTGTACAACCCGGGCGAGGCCGCCATCTTCCCGGTCAGCTCGGTACTGGTCAGCGGCGCCCGGGACGCGATCCTGGTGGACGCGCAATTCGGCAAGGGCCAGGCCGAGCAACTGGTGCAGAAAATCCGCGCCAGCGGCAAGCACCTGACCACCATCTACATCAGCCACGGCGACCCGGACTACTACTTCGGCCTCGACACCCTGACCGCCGCCTTCCCCGACGCGAAGGTGCTGGCGCCACAACCGGTGGTCGACCATATCAACGCCACCGTCGCCGGCAAGCTGGCTTTCTGGGGCCCGAAAATGGGCGCCGACAAACCGGCCAGGACCCTCGTACCGCAAGTGCTCGAGGGCCACAGCCTGACGCTGGAAGGGCAGCAACTGGACGTCATCGGCCTGGACGGCCCGCAGCCGGATCGCAGCTTTGTGTGGATTCCGTCGATCAAAGCCGTGATTGGTGGCGTGGTGGTCGCGCAAAACATCCACGTCTGGATGGCCGATACCCAGACTGCACAGTCCCACAAGGATTGGCTGGCCACCCTGCAACGCATTGAAGACTTGAAGCCGACCACCGTGATTCCGGGCCACTACCTGGGCACCCCATCACCCGCTTCGGTCGCGTTCACCGCCGACTACATCAAGGCCTTCGACATCGAAACCGCCAAGGCCAAGGATTCCGCCGCCCTGATCGCGGGCATGAAAAAGCGTTACCCGAACCTCGCCGACGAGAGCTCGCTGGAATTGAGCGCCAAAGTCGCCAAGGGCGAAATGAAGTGGTGACTGGTTTTAAACCCTGACCTTTACTGGAGAACGTCATGAGCAAGATCGCAATCATTGGTGCCACCGGCCGTGCCGGTAGCCAACTGCTGGAAGAAGCGCTGCGCCGTGGGCATACCGTCACCGCCATCGCACGCAATACCGACAAACTGGCCGCACGCCCAGGTGTCACGGTCAAACAAGTGGATGCCCTGGAGGCCGATGCCCTGCAACAGGCCGTGAGCGGCAGCGACGTGGTGATCAGTGCCGCACACTTTGCCACCTTGCCCGCCAGCGCCGTGCTCGGTCCGGTCAAGAAGGCCGGAGTCAAACGCCTGTTGGTGGTGGGTGGCGCCGGTTCGTTGCTGTTGCCGGACGGCAGCCGCGTGATCGACAGCCCGGGCTTCCCGGCGGAATACAAAGCTGAAGCCAGTGCGGGAGCAGCGTTTCTAGACATGCTGCGTCAAGAGCAGGAACTGGATTGGACCTTCCTGTCACCGTCGGCCCTGTTCGATGGCACCGAGCGCACCGGTCAATTCCGTCTGGGCCAGGATCATTTGCTGGTGAGCGACGACGGTCAAAGCTCGATCAGTTTCGCCGACTTCGCCATCGCCATGATCGATGAAGTGGAAACGCCGAAGCACTCGCGTCAGCGCTTCACGGTGGGCTACTGATACAACCGGGTCTGCAATGTGGGAGCGTACACCGCCGTCTGTAGGAGCGAGCTTGCTCGCGAAAAACTCACAGGCACCGCGTTCATTCAGAAAGTACGCGTTATCGTTGACGTTTTTCGCGAGCAAGCTCGCTCCTACAGAAAGCCTTAAGGCAAGCCCCCTCCTACATTTGAACGGTGGCGTATCCGGCGCCTGCAATTTTTCAATAGGGCTAATGACTTTCTCATTTGCCCAGCCTCCCCCGCCCGTGGCCTGATTCGCCCTTGTTCATCCAAGGCAGGCCCATGCAAAACGTTCAGGCAAAACCCACCACCGCCGTGTGGCTGATGATCAGTGTGGTGCTGGTCGCCCTTAACCTGCGCCCGTCGATGGCGGCCGTGGGGCCCTTGCTGTCGTCGATCCGCGCTGATGTGCCGCTCAATTTCAGCAGCGCCGCATTGCTGACCATGTTGCCCGTGATGAGCATGGGCCTGGCGATGTTCTTTGGCATGGGCCTGGCCCGGCGCTTTGGCGAATACCGCAGTATCGTGGTGTCGCTGCTGGTGATTGGCGCAGCGACACTGTCGCGGTTGTGGCTGGATTCGGCGTTCGCGCTGATTGTCAGTGCCATGGCGGCAGGCGTCGGGATTGCGCTGATCCAGGCGTTGATGCCGGCGCTGATCAAGTCGCGCCCGGGCGACAATGTTTCAGTGTTCATGGGCCTGTATGTCACCGCGATCATGGGCGGCGCCGCACTGGCCGCGTCGTTTGCGCCGTTTGTGCAAGTGCACACCGGCAGTTGGCGCATCGGCCTGGCGATGTGGGCCGGGCTGGCGCTGCCGGCGCTGGTGTTCTGGTACGCCCAGCGCTCGGCGTTACCCGCTTTGCCTCAGGTCGACAGCGGCCCGCAGGCATCGTTTTTCGGTAATCGCCGGGCCTGGTTGCTCGCCCTGTTCTTCGGCTTCGGCACGGCGTGCTACACCTGCGTGCTGGCGTGGCTGGCGCCGTATTACGTCGAGCAGGGCTTGCGTGAGCAGCATGCCGGTTTGCTGCTGGGTTTGCTCACCGCCATGGAAGTCGTCTCCGGCCTGGTAACGCCCGCCATCGCCAATCGCCGCCGGGACAAGCGCGGCGTGGTGGCGGTATTGCTGGTGCTGATCCTGATCGGCTTCGCCGGCCTGATCCTCAGCCCCCGGCACCTGAGCCTGCTGTGGCCGTGCCTGCTCGGCCTGGGTATCGGCGGCTTGTTTCCCATGAGCCTGATTCTGTCCCTGGACCACCTCGATAACCCGCGCCGCGCCGGTGGCCTGACCGCGTTCGTGCAGGGTATCGGCTACCTGATCGCGGGCCTGTCGCCGCTGATCGCCGGAATGATCCGCGACCAGTTGGGCAGCTTCGAGGGGGCCTGGTGGTCATTGGCGGCTGTCGTGGCTGTGATGCTGCTGATGGTCATGCGCTTCAATCCGGCGCATTACGCGCGACATATCCACTGAGGTCGTGTTGTAAACAGTATTTGTCTCACCCAAAACATAGAAGAGTCCTACAGAGCTTTCTATTGGTACGAGCGTTCCGTTAACATTTTGCTCAGTCTTGTACTGAATTCGGTACAAAGGGTTTACGGACGAAACCGATGCTAAACAGCAACTTGCTCAGAAAGCTCGATATGCAGGACTTGATGGTGTTTATCGCTGTCTACGACCAGAGCAGCGTTACCGACGTGTCTGAAACGCTGTTCGTCAGTCAGTCCACCGTCAGCTACAGCCTGAAGAAACTGCGCACCAGTTTCGAAGACGAGTTGTTTATCAACACGCGAGCGGGCATGCGTCCGACGTACAAGGCCACCACGATGTACGGCCACGTACAGAAAATCCTCGAAAGCATCAACCTGTGCCACGCCGGAGGCCAGGCCTTCGACCCGACCCGCGAGGCCGTGACTTTCAATGTGTGCGCCCCGGAATACTTCGAACACCTGATCCTGCCGCGCCTGCTGAAAAACTTCGACCGTGCCGACCTGCCGGTGATCGTCAATGTGCAAAAGCTGGAAGCCGACATTCCCGCCGACGATTTGCGCGAAGGCCGCCTGGACCTGGTGATCGGCTTCGGCCCGAACTTTCACCGCGTCCATAAAGACTTCAAGCGCCAAATGCTGCTCGAAGACGACCTGGTGTGCGTCTTCGACAAACGCTCGGCGCCGCGGGAAGCGACGTTCAGCCTGCAAGCCTTCGTCGAGCGACGCCATGTGTTTCCCACGCCGTGGACCTCCGCCACCAACATGATCGACGGCTGGCTGGCGCGC
The DNA here is from genome assembly GCF_900005715.1 of Pseudomonas sp. 34 E 7. Classification (NCBI taxonomy): domain Bacteria; kingdom Pseudomonadati; phylum Pseudomonadota; class Gammaproteobacteria; order Pseudomonadales; family Pseudomonadaceae; genus Pseudomonas; species Pseudomonas sp. 34 E 7. The sequence continues at coordinate 53,345 of NZ_CVTX01000189.1, read as the reverse complement.
CAGGCGCACAAACGCCAGGTGATCGCGCGGGCCAACAGCTACAGCGCGGCGTTGAAGATGATCAGCGGCACCGACTTCATCGTCACCCTGCCACGCCGCGTGCAAAAGCTGCTGGCGCCGACCTCGGCGTACGGGTGTTGCGAAGCCCCGCAGGGTTTGCCGGGCTTCACCCTGGACATGCAATGGAACCAGGCCAGCGAACAGGACAGCGCCAATACCTGGTTTCGCGAGCAGGTGGTCAAGGTGTGTGAGGATGAAGCGGCAAGCGGCAAGCTGAAAGCGGCGAGCTAAAAAAGCAGTAAGCGGTGCGGTCGCCTTGACTTGGCGCTTGCAGCTTGCAGCTTGCCGCTTGCAGCTTGCCGCTGCTTCTTTCCTGCACGTTACACCGGGAGCGCAAGCCCCCGATCACTCATGAACGCCTCCAGCCGTGAGCGCATCCAGCGCTCCGCCGGGTCGGTGTCGACGTGGCTGAGCCAGACCATCGACAAGTCCAGGGTCGGCGTTTCAAACGGAAACGCCTCGCAGAACAGGTTCCCGCCGGCGGCCATGGCCTGGGCCGCGTAGTCCGGCAGGCTGGCGATCATGTCAGTGCCGGCAAGCAATGCCGGCAGCGAACTGTATTGCGGCACCGACAGCACCACGTGCCGCTTGCGACCGATTTCGGCCAGCCACTCATCGGCAAACCCGGCCACGTTGGCGGTGTGGGACACCAGCACATGGGGCCGTGCGCAATATTCATCGAGGGTCAGCGGTGTGTCGGATGCATCGGCGCGCAACAGGCACGGCCGGATATGCCGCAACAGCTTGCGCTTGGCATTCGCCGGCAGGCCGCGGGTCTGGGTGATGCCGACAGTGATATCACCGGAGGCCAGCAGGTCGGGAATGCGCCAGTAATCCACATGCTGCACCACGAACACCACCTGCGGCGCTTCCTGGCGCAGCGCTCGCAGCAACGGCGGCAACAGGCCAAACTCGACGTCATCGGACAAGCCGATACGAAAGGTCATGGTGCTGATGGAGGGGTCGAAATCGTGGGTCAGGCTCAAGGCCGACGACAGCGAATCCAGGGCCGGCGACAAGTGCTGGATGATTTGCTCGGCGCGCGCAGTGGGCTCCATGCGGTGGCCGACGCGAATGAACAACGGGTCATTGAATAAGGTACGCAGACGGTTCAGGGCCGAACTGATGGTCGGCTGGCCGAGAAACAGCTTCTCCGCCACCCGCGTCACGTTGCGCTCGAGCATCAGCGCTTCGAAGACCACCATCAGGTTGATATCGGCCTTGCGTAATTCATTGCGATTCATCGGCGCCTGCCCCTTCCCCACGACAAGCCGCAGTTTAGAAAGGCAACGGGGCGGCGTCTATGTCGGTCGATGCATCGGTTTCTATGGGGGGGCGTATCGCAGAACAGGACCAACCCTCCAGACGATCCTTTGCATTGATAGCCCGCGCGCATCAATCTATCCAAATTTGTCACTTATCATTTCTAAATGTGTCAGCCACTATCCCAAGTCTTAAGCGAAACAAGCACTTTAAAAAGAACGCTGGAGACACAAAACCATGACTAGCCCTTCCCGGCCTGCGGCTGCCCCTTCGAAAGTAGGCGCCGTACTGCGCGTTACTTCGGGCAACTTCCTTGAACAGTTCGATTTTTTCCTGTTCGGGTTCTATGCCACCTACATCGCTGCCGCCTTCTTCCCTGCCGCCAATGAATTCGCATCATTAATGATGACCTTTGCCGTGTTCGGCGCAGGTTTCCTGATGCGGCCCTTGGGCGCGATCATTCTGGGTGCCTATATCGATGACGTGGGCCGCCGCAAAGGCTTGATCGTGACGCTGTCGATCATGGCCAGCGGCACATTGTTGATCGTGCTGGTGCCCGGTTATCACACCATTGGCCTGTGGGCACCGTTGCTGGTGCTGCTGGGTCGTCTGCTGCAAGGTTTCTCGGCCGGTGCGGAGCTGGGTGGTGTGTCGGTGTACCTGTCCGAGATGGCCACACCGGGCCGCAAGGGTTTCTACACCAGCTGGCAGTCGGGCAGCCAGCAGATCTCCATCGTGGTTGCCGCCGCGCTGGGCTATGGCTTGAACGTGTGGATGGAGCCGGCGGTGGTTGCAGACTGGGGCTGGCGCATTCCGTTCGCCGTCGGTTGCGTGATCATTCCGTTTATCTTCGTGCTTCGGCGTAACCTGCAGGAAACCGAAGAGTTCGCCAAGCGCAAGCACCGCCCGACCATGCGTGAAGTGATGGCCACCCTGGTGAAAAACTGGACCGTGGTGATTGGCGGCATGCTGATGGTGGCCATGACCACCACCGCGTTCTACCTGATTACCGTGTACGCACCGACCTTCGGCAAGACCGTGCTGCAATTGAGCACCTCCGACGCGCTGCTGGTGACGTTGCTGGTGGCGGTGTCGAACTTCTTCTGGCTACCGATCGGCGGCATCCTGAGCGACCGTTTTGGCCGCAAGCCGGTACTGCTCGCCATGACTGTGCTGACCGTTCTCACGGCTTATCCAGCGCTGTCCTACGTGGTCAACGCACCAAGCTTTGCGCACATGCTGGAAACCCTGCTGTGGTTCTCCTTCCTCTACGGCCTGTACAACGGCGCAATGATCCCCGCGCTGACTGAAATCATGCCGGTGGAAGTGCGCGTGGCAGGGTTCTCCCTGGCCTACAGCCTGGCAACCGCCGTCTTCGGCGGCTTCACTCCCGCCATCTCGACCTGGTTCATCCACATCACCGCAGACAAGGCTTCGCCCGCCTACTGGATGATGTTCGCTGCACTGTGCGCCCTGTGTTCCACCCTGGCGCTGTATCGCCGCGCCAACACCCGTGGCCAGGTCATGCAGGGGGCTGCGCAATGAAGCCGCTGTTCAACACCCTCACAGCCCTGGTCCTCGCCGCTCTGGCGCTGTCAGCCCAGGCTGAAGAACTCAAAGTGATGACCTCCGGCGGCTTCACGGCCGCCTATAAACTGCTCGGCCCGCAATACGCCAAGCAAAGCGGTGACACCCTGGACACGGTCCTGGGACCGTCCATGGGCAAGGCGCCGGAAGCGATTCCCAACCGCCTGGCCCGTGGCGAACACGCTGATGTAGTGATCATGGTCGGCTACGCCCTGGATGAGCTGATCAAACAAGGCAAGGTCGACCCCGCGTCCCGCGTGGAACTGGCCGACTCACGGATCGGGTTGGTGGTGAAAGAAGGCGCGGCAAAACCTGCGATCAATACTGACGCCGAGCTCAAGGCCGTGCTGAGCAAGGCCAAATCCGTTGCCTATTCGGACAGCGCCAGCGGCGTGTATGTCGAGAAGGAACTGTTCAAGAAGCTCGGCATGCCGGCCAAGGGCACCATGATCGAACGCGTACCGGTGGGCGAACAGGTGGCCAAGGGTGACTACGAAGTCGGCTTGCAGCAGGTGGCGGAATTGTTGCCGGTCAAGGGCGTGACGTTTGTCGGCAAGATCCCGGAAGACGTGCAGTCCGTTACGCGTTTTGCGGCGGGTATCCCGGTCAACGCCGAACACCCGGAAGAGGCCAAGGCATTGCTGCAGTTCATGGCATCACCCGAGGCACAACCGGTGGTGCGATCCACCGGCCTGGACTCGGTGTCACGCTGACCGAAACGGCATCTCCCGCACCAACCGCTCCAACTCCAGCGCCGCCGGCGGCAATGTCCGCCCGCGGCGCTTGATCAAGCCCACATTGCGCATCACCTGCGGTTCCACCAGCGGCACACTCACCAGAATCGGGTGCTCACACGCCGGCATCGCAATCGACGGCACCATCGCCACCCCCAGCCCCGCCTCCACCAGCCCGATCATCGTGGTCACGTGGTGGGTCTCGCAGATACTCGGCTTTTTCACCCGCACACCGCGCAGGGCCTGGTCCAGCAGGAAGCGGTTGCCCGAGGTTTTGTCCACGGTGATGTAGTCATGCTCGTAGGCTTCGGTCCAGGTCACGCTTTCACGCGCGGCCAACGGATGGTCACGACGACAGGCCAGCACATAGCGCTCCTGCAGCAACAGCTCGAACTCCACTTCATCGGCCAGGCTGCCGCTGAAACTCACGCCAAAATCCGCCTCGCCACTTTCCACCGCATTGCACACTTCACCGGCACTGGCATCCAGCACCCGCAGGCGAATCTTCGGATACAGCTTGTGGAATTCGGAGATGACGTGGGGCATGAAGTAATACGCGGTGGACGGCACACAAGCGATGGTGACATTGCCCATGCGCGTGGACGCGACGTTACTGATGCCCATCAAGGCGATGTCCAGGTCGTCGAGCATGCGTTCGACCTGAGGCAGGAATGCACGGCCAACCATGGTCAGGCTGACCCGCCGCGTGGTGCGTTCGAACAGCTTTACATCCAGGGCCGACTCGAGCTTTTCGATGCGCCGGCTGAGCGCGGGTTGCGAGATTCGGATGGCCTCGGCGGCGCCCCGGAAACTGCCCTTGTCTACCACGGCGCGGAAGGCTTGGAGGTCATTGAGGTCGAAGTTGATGATCACGGAAGGCAAGCCAGGATGGACGATGTGGCGGGCATTATCGTATGGGAGCGGGTAGGACGCCATGCGGACCGTGGCGGGTCTGTGGACATATTCCAGTTACACATATGAAGTTATACATATCAGCAGGTTATCGACTGCCTGCCGCCACGCACTTGCCGAAACGGGTCAATACTTGCTGCCTGACCTACACAACGGGAGCGGTAACACCTCATGCAAACCTATCACTTTTGGGCAGACGACGAGTCGCCGGACATCGGCATTGATCTGCTGCTCCTTGCATCGCGCCAATGGTTCAGTAGGATTGAATCCTACTCAACCTCGGCGGACCTCCAGATGCGCTCGACCCAGCAAATGAGCATTACACTGCCAATTGAAATGGCCACCTTGGTCAAAGCTAAAGTCGCCTCCGGCGAATATGCCACCGAAAGTGAAGTGATTCGCGACGGCCTGCGGGCCTTGCTGGCGCGCGACCGTGCCATGGAAGACTGGCTGCGCGACGAGGTGGTGCCTGCGGCTGCTGCCCTTGAGGCAGAGCCTGAGCGGGCCTTGTCCACCGAGCAGGTTCGCCAACACATGGCGGCTAGACGCCAGCGAAAAAACCCAGGTAAACCGTGAGCTACTCGGTGGTTTTCGCACCGCAAGCCCTGGCTCATCTCGATGCTCTTGAAGACTTCATCAGCGATGCAGCCTCTGCTGCAGTGGCTGCACGCTTTGTCGACAGGCTCATCAGCCACTGCGAAAGCTTTTCTCTGTTTCCCTTGCGTGGTACGCGCCGCGACGACCTGCTGGCTGACTTGCGCATCACGCATTACCGACACAGCACCGTCATTGCCTTTACGGTAAACACCGCGAACAAAACAGTGTCGATCCTAGGCGTGTTTTATGGAGGGCAACGCTATGCAGGGTTGCTTTAGCTTCGCCAGGGTTGATGTCCACGGGTCCAATGCGTTCGGAATAGGCGAAACCTGCGCAACTTCGATACGAAAGCACTCGAAATACTTCTAAATCCTGCGGTTTAGTATAAATTGCGTGCAGCTTATTCAAGGCACTCAAGGAGGTTACCCGTGGCAACTCTGCAAACGAACACAATCCAGGCGCTGCATGAAAACCGTAACGCTCTCCTTGACGAATGGAACACCAGTCTTGAAGCTTCGGGTGCCACGCGTAACGTAAAGGGTGACGATGTCAAACAGCAGACCCGCGAATTCCTCGAACTGCTGAGCGCTGCCTTGCACCAGGGCGGTTCGCAAAATACCAACCACGAAAACTGGGCGCAAACGCGAGTATTCCTGGAAAAGCTGTCCCACAGCCGTGCCCTGGCCGGGCAGGACTCGCAACAGACCGCCAGCTTCATTTTCGCCCTCAAGGGCCCCCTGTTTGCGTTGCTGCAACGCGAGTACGCCGAACAACCGGCGCAACTGGGCGAACAACTCTGGGAAATGTCCGAGCTGCTCGATGCACTGGGCATGCACACCATCCGCACCTTCCAGAAGTCCCGTGAGTCGGTGATCAAGCGCCAGCAGGAAGAACTGCTGGAACTCTCCACTCCGGTGGTCAAGCTGTGGGATGGCGTACTCGCCCTGCCAATGATCGGCACCCTGGATTCGCAACGCACCCAGGTCGTGATGGAATCGCTGCTGCAGCGGATCGTCGACACCGGCGCGGAGATCGCCATTATCGACATCACCGGCGTGCCAACCGTGGATACCCTGGTAGCCCAGCATCTGTTGAAAACCGTTACCGCCATCCGCTTGATGGGTGCCGATTGCATTATCAGCGGCGTGCGTCCGCAGATCGCCCAGACCATCGTGCACCTGGGCCTTGACCTTCAGGGTGTGGTGACCAAAGCCAACCTCGCCGATGCATTGGCTCTGGCGCTCAAACGCCTGGGTGTCAATATCACCAAGGCTGTTTAAGCATGGAACGCATCCCTATTTTGCAGATGGGCGAGTTTTTGCTCGTGACCATCCAGGTGGACATGCACGACCAACTCGCGCTGACCTTGCAGGACGACCTGTCCGAGCGTATCAGCCGCACCTCGGCGCGCGGCGTGCTTATCGATATCTCGGCGCTGGACATGGTCGACTCCTTCATCGGCCGCATGATCGGCACCATCTCCGGGTTGTCCCGGATCATGGATGCACAAACCGTACTGGTCGGCATGCAGCCTGCGGTCGCCATTACCCTGGTGGAGTTAGGCATGACTCTGCCCGGCGTCGCGACCGCACTCAACGTCGAGCGCGGCATGAAGCTGTTGCGCGACCGGGTAGAACACTCATGAACCAAGCCAGCAGCGGCACACACCCTGTGCTGATAGAACAGGACGTTGTGCTGGCTCGACAATTGGTACGCAGACTGGCTCAGGACTGCGGCATGCGCTTGATCGACCTGACCAAACTGGTCACGGCGGTCAGCGAGTTGGCGCGTAACACTGTGGTCTATGGCGGTGGTGGCTACATGGACTGGGCAGTGCTCGAGAAAGACCACCGCCCCGGCGTACGCCTCACGTTTCGCGACGAAGGGCCGGGCATTCCCGACCTCAAGCTGGCGATGACCGACGGCTGGACCTCCGGCGGCGGCCTGGGCCTTGGGCTCACCGGAGCCAAGCGCCTGGTGGACGAGTTTGAACTGGACACCGAGCCTGGCAAGGGTACCCGCGTGACGATCACCCGATGGGCCTGAATATTCCCAGCGCGCTCACGCACGTGCTGTTGATTGAAGATACCAGCCAGATCGGCCACGCCCGGCGCACGGCCCAGCACTTATCCGAGTCGCTGGGCTTCGATGAGACCGATGCGGGGCGCGTAGCGCTGGTCGCCACCGAGCTTGCCAGCAATATCCTCAAACATGCCACGCACGGTGAGTTGCACCTGCGCGCCACCGGCAACGGCGGCGTCGAAATGATCGCCATCGACCGTGGGCAGGGCTTTGATATCGACAGCGGGCTGGTGGACGGTTTCTCCACCGGGGGCACCCAGGGCATCGGACTGGGGGCAATATCGCGCCTGGCGCAGGTGTTCGATGCCCATGCCGATCAGCGTGGCGCAGCGATACTGGCCAGGCTGATGCCGCGTGCCGCAACGACCCGCGATATTCGCTATGGCGTCAGCCAGCACTCGCTGCATAACGACCCTCACTGCGGTGATGCCTGGCACCTGGCAATCGAGCCTGGGCGGTTCAGCGTAATGATGGCCGACGGGCTTGGCCATGGCGAATACGCCGAGCAGGCAGCCCGAGCGGGAGAGGAGGTGTTTGCACAGAATGCCTTCATGGATTCGACGGTATTGATGAGCGATATGCACATCGGCATGAACGGCACCCGTGGCGCCGCAATGGCGGTGGCCCAGTACGATGCCGTGGCCGAGACGCTCAGGTTTACCGGCATCGGCAATATCGGCGGCAGCCTGATCGGGCCTGGCAAGCCGCGCGGGCTGGCCTCCCACCCGGGTATCGTCGGCGTGCAGTTTCGCAAGGCCCAACCCTTCGACTATGCTCAGGTGGCCGATCAGTTGCTGATCCTGTACAGCGACGGCCTGCAATCACGCTGGAATCTTTCGGACTATCCGGGGCTCGTCCACCGCCACCCCGCCCTGATTGCCGCCATCCTGCACCGTGACTTCTGCCGCGGCAGGGACGACGTTACTGTCTTCGTGATTGCCCTGGAGGCCATCGATGGCTGAAACCACTGCCTCGCTCGCCGCTGAAATCCAACGCCTGCGCCAGGAAGCGGATGCCCTGCGCGCGGAGTTGGATGAAACCAACCAGGGCGTGCTGGCACTGTATGCCGAACTGGACATGCAAGCCGACCAACTGCGAGAGGCGTCAGACCTCAAGAGTCGTTTCCTGTCGTACATGAGCCATGAGTTCCGCACGCCCCTGGGCTCGATCCTGAGTATCACCAGCCTGCTTGCCGACGAACTGGACGGCCCGTTGAGCCCGGAGCAACACACCCAGGTCGGGTTTATCGCCAGCTCTGCGCGCGAATTGCGCGAGATGGTCGACGACTTGCTCGACCTGGCCAAGATCGAGGCCGGGCGCATCACTATTTCTCCGGCCTGGTTCGATATGTTCGACATGTTTTCGGCGCTGCGCGGAATGTTTCGCCCCATCGTGGACGCATCATCGGTCGACCTGATCTTCGAGAAGCCTTCCGGCCTGCCCAAGCTCTATACCGATGACAAAAAACTCGCGCAAATACTGCGCAATTTCATTTCCAACGCCCTGAAATTCACCCTGCAGGGCGAAGTGCGGGTCTCGGCGCGCATGGAGAGCGAACACGAGATCCGTTTTGCGGTGCAGGACACCGGCCTGGGCATACCCGCCGAGTTGCACAACAACCTGTTCGAAGACTTTTCCCAGATCGACTCGCCGCTGCAGAAACGTCTGCGCGGCACCGGCCTGGGCCTGTCACTGTGCAAGCGTTTTGCCCAGTTGCTGGGCGGCAGGGTCGGTGTTGAAAGCACACCCGGCGTAGGCTCGCTGTTCTTTGTAGTTATCCCTCTCTCCATTGCCAGCGAGAACGTCGATGAAACGTGACATCCAGCTGCTGATCGTCGACGACAATGCCGCCACGCGCTACGCCCTGCGCCGACGCCTCGAGCGCCATCACTACCTGGTGCTCGAAGCCGGCACGGGCCAGGAGGGGCTGGACCTGATCGCCACGGGAAAAATTGATGCGCTGATCCTCGACGTCAACCTGCCGGACATGAGTGGCTTCGACATCGTGCGCCGTTTGCGTACCGACCCGAACACCGCCTTGCTGCCGGTGGTGCACGTGTCGGCGGCGTCAATCGAGACCGGCGACATCATCACCGGCCTCAACGCCGGGGCTGACGCCTACCTGATCCACCCGGTCGACCCCGAGGTCCTGCTGGCGACGCTGCGCACCCTTTTGCGCGTGCGCGACACCGAATACGCGTTAAGGCAAAGCGAGGCACGCTTTCGAGAAATCTTCTTTAATATCAGCGCGCCGATTGCAGTGCTGGATGCGCAACTGAAGGTTCACGAGTGCAACCACGCGTTCGCCCAGTTGATTCACGACAACCTCAACCCCGATGCCCTGCTTGAGTGCTTCGCCGGCGACCAGTATGCAGTGATCCAGGAGCTGTGCCTGCGCCTGGCGGCCGGCGAACGCTGGAAAGGCACGTTGCAGATGAAAGTCGACGGCCAACTGCGCGAAACCGAATGGCAGATCTCGCCCTATGACCGTGCCGAGCTGAGCCTGGTATTTGTCGAGGACGTGACTGAATACCGCCATCGCGAGCGTCATCAACAGGCCGAACTCGCCAACGCGGCGACCCGCCTGGCACGCACTGAGGCGCAGCTGCTCCAGGCCCAGAAAATGGACGCCCTGGGCAAACTCACCGGCGGCATCGCCCACGATTTCAACAACCTGCTCACCGGTATCATCACCAGCCTGGAGCTGATCAAGAAGCGCATCGAAAGCCAGCGCACCGATAAGGTCCTGGGCTATGCGGACGCCGCACTCAGTTCAGCCCTGAGCGCCGCCGGCCTGACCAACCGCTTGCTCGCCTTCGCCCGCCAGCAGCCGTTGGACACGCGGCCCATCGATATCAACGCGCATATCCGCTCCCTGGAAGAGTTGCTGGTGCGCACCATCGGCGAACACATCACCTTGAAACTGGAGCTGACCAACAACGCTGCGGTGGCGATGGTCGACCCGATCCAGTTGGAAAGTGCAGTGCTGAACCTGGTAATCAACGCCCGCGATGCGCTGCCCAAAGGCGGCAACATCTGGGTGACCACCTACCCTGCGTACTCCAACGGCAACCTCAAGCTGGAAGACGGTCCCTACATTGCGCTGTCGGTACGCGATAACGGCGTGGGCATCGAGCACAGCGTCATCGACAAGGTGTTCGATCCCTTCTTCACCACCAAGCCAGTGGGCCAGGGCACCGGCCTGGGCCTGTCGACCATCTACGGTTTCGCCCGTCAGTCCGGCGGCGATGCGCAGATCCGCAGCGTCACCCGCCAGGGCACTGAAGTGACGATCATGCTTCCGGCCGCGGAAGGTCCTGCCTCGGTGACCACCAAGACGTTGGCAAAACCGGGCAAGAGCAACGGGGAACACATACTCATCGTCGAAGACATGCCTTCGGTGCGCAGCTTTGTCGCCGAAGTACTGGCAGACGCCGGTTACCGCTGCAGCCTGGCCGCCGACGGTGACGAAGCAATTGCCTGCTTGGAGACTGACCTGACGATCAATCTGCTGCTCACCGATGTCGGCCTGCCCTACATGACCGGCCGCGAACTGGCGGACTTCGCCCGTGGCCTGCGCAACGATTTGCCGATCCTGTTCATGACGGGCTACGCCGAGAATGCAGCGAATCGGCAAAACTTCCTGGGTGAACGCATGGACCTGATCACCAAGCCGTTCCATATCGATGAACTGCTCGAGAGGATTCGCCAGGGCCTGGAAGCAAAGCCTTAGCGCCGTTGAATGGGCAGACAAGTGGCGAATGTTGACGATGTTGCGGTCGGCACCCTTGAGTTTCCGATAAGCAGGCGCGACCGAGCATTTGAGGAATTGTCTGACGCGGTTAACAGACGCGCCCTTCTATAAGAAGCTTGAAGGTATGATGCCTAACACATACAGTTCTGCGCGTACTCCGACCAAGCTGCAGCTTGATCAGGTATCACTATTCACTTGAGTTGGACGCCATGAACACATTCCCTTCGGAGGCTCCGATGGCCACCATCAAGAAAGTCGATAAGCCGCGCAAAAAAGGTCGTCAGCGAAGACCTGACGTTTCTCGATGTTCGGCAAGCCGCACGCGATGGCCAGAAAATCTTCGACCCCTTTGTGATCAACTGTAATGAGCCCTGACGCTCACAGTCACACTGAATAGAGATCATTTCTTCGCACGCTGCACAGCGATACGTTTGGGCGTGGCATCGATTGCACTGATGATTACTATCGAACCGAGCGCCTGCTCAATTACTACAACTGGTTTCTATAATCGGCTCCAAATTCCCTCCCCCTCGCCTGACTTCAGGCGACGCTCACCCCGGAACTGAACACCATGCCAAATGCCAGCCAGGCCCCTCGCGGCCTTCCCGAACATAATCAACAGAGTGTCAAACAGCAGTGGTTGGCGATTCTTTCGGTCGCCGTGGGCGCGTTCGCCCTGGTGACCAGCGAGTTTCTGCCCGTGGGCGTGCTCAACGACGTCGCCAGCGACCTCGGCATCAGCGCCGGCCACGCGGGCCTGATGGTGACCCTGCCGGGCATCATGGCCGCCCTCGCGGCGCCGCTGCTGTCGGTGATCATTGGCAAGATGGATCGCCGCTACCTGCTGATCGGCCTGACATTGGTCATGATCATCGCCAACCTGGTGGTGTCTTTGGCCAGCGACTTCAGCCTGCTGCTGTTCGGGCGCGTGTTGCTGGGCATCAGCATCGGTGGTTTCTGGGCGACGGCCATCGCCCTCAGCGGCCGCCTGGCCCCCAGGGGAGTGGACGTCGCGAAAGCCACCTCGATCATCATGATGGGCGTGACCCTGGCCACCGTACTGGGCGTGCCGGTCGGTACCTGGTTGAGTGGCCTGATGGGCTGGCGCATGACCTTCCTGGTCACCGCGCTGCTGGGCGTACCGGTACTGCTGGCGCAGGTCTTCCTGTTGCCTCGACTCTACCCGGAGAAGGCCATCCTCGTGCGTGACTTGCCGGCGTTGTTTATCAACCCACGTGCCCGAGTCGGACTGATCGCCGTGTTGCTGATCGGCCTCGCGCACTTTGCCGCCTACACCTACGTCGCGCCGTTCTTCAAGAACAGCGCAGGCTTCGACGGGCCGACGATCGGCTCGCTGTTGCTGATGTTTGGCGTGGCCGGTGTGGCAGGTAACATTTTTGCCGGTTTCGCCGCCAATCGCAGCGTGCGTCACACCCTGCTGCTGGTCGCGCTGATGATTGGCACCAGCACCGCCCTGTTCCCCTACTTCGCCACCGGCATGATCGGCGCCACGATGCTGATCGCGCTGTGGGGCTTCGCCTTCGGCGCCTTCCCGGCGTGCGCCAGCATCTGGATGTTCGTGGTCGCGCCCCAGGACGTGGAACGTGGCATGCCGTTATTCGTTGCGCTGTTCCAGGTGATCATTGCGCTGGGGTCGTTCTTTGGTGGACAGATCGTTGACCACCTGGGCACTTCGGTGCTGTTGAGCCTGGCCACAGCGTTGGTGGGCGTAGGCTTCGTCACCGTGTTGGTGCTGGGGCGTAACATCAGCAATCACCTGGCGGCGCAACCGGCCTGACCAGACAACACACTAAAAAGCCTGCCGAGCATTGATCGTTCCCACGCTCCGCGTGGGAATGCATCCCGTGACGCTCCGCGTCACTATTACGCAGGTGCCGGATTTTGCGCTGAAAGCAGGACGCTCCGCGTCCTGGGCGGCATTCCCACGCAGAGCGTGGGAACGATCATGTAAAAAGCCTGCTGAGCATTGAGCTCGGCAGGTTTTTTTTGTTTCAGTGTCCGGTCCTGAATAAGGTGTAAGCCTTATGACCTGTCTTCAGGAGCACTCAACGGATACGGGAAAAGACGTAGTCAGCGTGATTACACGCTCGTTTTTAAAGTCGTAAGCAGCTATTTCGGAAAGGCTTGGTAACGAGAATTCCCGCAGTGAAACTTGAGCATCCAGGCCGCTAAGCTAGCCTCAAAAGAGTCGCCGGTTTGGCGACGTACTTGCCAGGGAGCTTATATGCCAACGAGATATCGCGACGCGGTCACAGGAGAATACGTGACAGAGGGTGAGGCAAAAAAAAGGCCGCGGGAGACGGTCAAGGAAACGGATAAAAAGCCGCCAGCCAAACCGAAGGGTAAAAAGTAGGATCAAAGAATGAAAGCGATTGCCGTATGTCCAGACAGACTTGCCAAAGGGACGCACCTCATCCAATGTAATGACCAACGTCATTACAGGAGGACTTTTCCCATGGCATCTATCAACGTTCGTATTGATGACGACCTGAAAGCGCGCGCCTATCTCGAATTGGAGAAGCTCGGCGTCACGCCCTCCGAGCTGATGCGTCAGGCGCTGCAGTACGTCGCCGAGCGTGGTCAGCTGCCATTCAAGCCCGTGCTGATGACGCAAGAGGATGAGGCCTTGATGGCCACGGTACGTGAACGCTTGGCATCTCCCCAGCGAGTGAAGGTTTCGTTGGATGACCTATAGCCTTGATTTTGATGCACGCGCATTGAAGGAATGGCAAAAACTCGGCGACACTCTCCGCCAGCAGCTCAAGAAGAAGCTGGTGGAGATTCTGAACACCCCCCGCAACGAAGCCAATCGCCTGCATGGACTCCCTGACTGCTACAAGATCAAATTACGCAGTAGCGGCTACAGACTGATCTATCAAGTGATCGATCAGGAAATTACCGTCGTCGTGGTGGCCGTGGATAAGCGGGAGCACGATCAGGCCTATCGCAAGGCGAATGAGCGCTTGAGCTAACCGTGGGTTGATAGCCCAAAAGACGCCCCAAACGAAAAAGCCCCGTAGCTTATGCAGCTACGGGGCTTTTTCATGTAATGGCGGAGAGATAGGGATTCGAACCCTAGGTACCGGTGAAGGTACAACGGATTTCGAATCCGTCCCATTCGGCCACTCTGGCATCTCTCCAACGGCGCGCATCATAACAGTGTGTTTCACGGAAGCAAACCCCAAAGGCGATTTTTTTCCGTGCTATCAGATGCTTGCGTCGATTAAAGCGGTACGCCGAGGCGCTTGGCGACTTCTTCATAGGCTTCGATGACGTCACCGAGGCCCTGGCGGAAGCGGTCTTTGTCCATCTTCTTCTTGGTGTCCTTGTCCCACAGGCGGCAGCCGTCCGGGCTGAATTCGTCGCCCAGGACGATGGAGCCATCGTGGAATACGCCGAATTCGAGCTTGAAGTCCACCAGCAGGAGGCCGGCGTCGTCGAACAGCCTGCTCAGCACGTCGTTGACCTTGAGGGACAACTCTTTCATGCGTGCCAGTTGTTCAGCGGTGCCCCAACCAAACGCCACGACGTGGGATTCATTGATGAACGGGTCGCCCTTGGCGTCGTCCTTCAGGAACAGCTCGAAGGTGTAAGGGTTGAGCTTGAGGCCCTCCTCCACGCCCAGGCGCTTGACCAGGCTGCCGGCGGCGTAGTTGCGCACAACGCATTCGACCGGAATCATGTCGAGCTTCTTGACCAGGCATTCGTTATCGCCCAGCAGTTTGTCGAATTGGGTCGGAACACCGGCTTCTTCGAGTTTCTGCATGATGAAGGCGTTGAACTTGTTGTTCACCATGCCCTTGCGATCAAGCTGTTCGATGCGCTTGCCGTCGAACGCCGAGGTATCGTTGCGAAACAGCAGGATCAGGCGGTTGGCGTCGTCGGTCTTGTATACCGACTTGGCTTTGCCGCGGTAGAGTTCTTCACGTTTTTCCATGATGGGCTCCGCTTTGAGTGAGGTGGGCTAGGCGATGTGGCGCCAGTCGAGCCCTGAATCTTGATCGGCCAGTTGCAGCCAGTCCGGGTCGCACCCGAGGGTGTCGACAAAACATTGCCGGGCAAGCGTCGGCAGGTTGTTCTTGCTGCTCAGGTGGGCCAGGACCAGGTGTTGCAGGTCTTGCCAGCCCAACTCATACACCAGGTACGCCGCCTGATGGTTGTTCAAATGTCCCAGTTCGCCGCCCACCCGCTGCTTGAGAAAGTAGGGGTAATGACCGCGAGCCAGCAGGTCTCGGCAGTGATTGGACTCGATTATCAAGGCATCGAGGTCGCGGTAACCGTCCAGCACTTTCGCGCAGTAGGAACCCAGGTCGGTCAGTACGCCGAAGCGTCGCTCGCCGTCACTGAATACATATTGCGTCGGCTCCTGCGCGTCGTGAGCGACGGCGACGACACTGATGCTCAGGGCACCGATCTGCAGCTGCTCGCCACCGGCCAGGAAACCTGCGGGCTCAATGGGTTTGCGCATCCCGCGCAACGTACCGCGACTCAAATACACCGGAAGATTGTAGCGTCGAGACAGCAAACCCACGCCATGCACGTGGTCGGCATGTTCGTGGGTCACCAGAATCGCGCTCAGCTGCGCGGGGTGAACCCCCAGGCGCAGCAGGCGCCGCTCGGTTTCTCTTAACGAGAAACCACAATCGACCAATATGTATGTGTCGTCATGGGCGACCAGCGTGCCGTTCCCTTGGCTACCGCTACCGAGAACAGCAAAACGCATCGGATCAGCCCAGGTTGTCCTGAATCACACCCAATACTTTGCGCGCTGTTTCAGCTGGCGCGACAGTGTTGATGTTTTTCTCGACGGTGACTTGCACGCTCTCGCCGACCTTGCTCAAACGAACCTGATAACGCTCGGCGCGGGTCTCGACTTCTTCCTTGGTCGGCTGGCTGCCGAACAACTTGCCGAAGAAACCTGGCTCGTCGTCTTTTTTCTCGGCCTTTTCAGCCACGTTGATGTAGTAAAGACCCAGGCTGCGGTTGATGTCCTCGACACGCCAAGGGCCTTGCTCCAGTGCGCGACCTACGCTGGCCCAGGCACGGTCCAGATCTTCACCCAGGTTCAGCACCACGTTGCCGCTGCCATCTTCGGTGAGGCTGACGCGGCTGGGCGTGTCGTAATCACGTGCGGCGAGCAGGGAAACCGAGCCGCCCTTCTCGGAGATGCGGCTCATGCTGGCCAGCATCTCGTCGACCAGCGCGGCGTCGACACCGGTATTGACCGAGCGCGGCGTGAAATCGACGCTGGCCGTGCTGCCGGCAGGGCGCTCGGCGCTGACCACATAGACTTCACTGGTGTTGCGCTGTACGCCCGGCTCGATGCGCACACGCACACGGGCCTCGCTGTCGGCGGCTACACCGCCAGCCAACAGGCGCTGGGCCATGTTGGCGGACAACTCACGGCCTTGCTGCCACGCCGTGGTGAACTCACCCGTCTGCGGGCGCTGCTCGTCGATGCGAAAGCCATTGTCCTGGAAGAACTGCACCGCCACCGGCCAGACTTCGGCAGGTGGGCGCTGGGCCACGATCCAGCGGTTGTCGCCACTCTTTTGCAGGCTGTAGTCGCTCGCATCGGCCACTGCCGTGATCGGCTGCGGACGTGGCACTACATATTCGCCCTTGACGGTGTCGTCGGCGACATTGCGCGGAATCGGCAGCAGCGGGTCGAGACGCTTGGCGACGTTCACGTCAGGCGGCAGTTGCATCGGTTTGGTTGCTTGCGCTTCCAGGTAATCGCTGCCACGGTCACGGAAGTAGCCTTCCGGGCCCCATACCCAACCGCAGCCACTGGTGCTGGAGATAATCAAGGCAAGTGCGGAAAGTCCGGCCAATCGCTTCATGCGTAGTGCTTCCTCAATTAAACCAGGACGCCGGACTGGCGCAGGGCCTGTCGCAGCGGTTCGTGAAAGGCTTCGCTGAGACGGGTGAGCGGCAGACGGATACCGTCCGGCATCATGCCCATTTCAGTCAGCGCCCATTTCACGGGAATAGGGTTGGATTCGGTAAACAGTGTCTTGTTGAGCGGCATCAGCTTTTCGTGAATCGCGCGGGCGGTCACGGCATCACCGGCAATGGCGGCGGCGCACAGGTCGCTCATGGCACGCGGGGCGACGTTGGCGGTCACGCTGATGTTGCCTTTGCCGCCCAGCAGCATCAGCTCCACGGCGGTGGCGTCGTCACCGGAGTACAACAGGAAGTCGCTGCTGACGCCGGCCAGGATGTCCTTGGCGCGTTGCAGGTCGCCCGTGGCTTCCTTGATGCCGATGATGTTCGGCACGGTGGACAGGCGGATCACGGTCTCGGCCTTCATATCGCACGCGGTACGAGCCGGTACGTTATAGAGGATCTGCGGGATCTGGACGGCTTCGGCGATGGCTTTGAAGTGCTGGTACAAGCCTTCCTGGGTCGGCTTGTTGTAGTACGGCGTCACCAGCAGGCAGGCGTCTGCGCCGGCCTTCTTGGCATTGCGGGTCAATTCGATCGCTTCCCGCGTCGAGTTGGCGCCGGTACCTGCGATCACGGCGATACGGCCCGCAACCCGCTTGACCACGAACTCGATCACCTGGATGTGTTCTTCCACGTCGAGGGTGGCCGACTCACCGGTGGTGCCGACCGCCACGATGGCGTTGGTGCCTTCTTGCAGGTGGAAGTCCACCAGTTTGCCCAGGCTGTCCCAGTCGAGATGACCTTGTGCATCCATGGGTGTGACCAGTGCCACCATACTGCCCGCAATCATGCAACCGCTCCTGCCGGAAAAAGAGAGCCGTAATGGTACTGGCGCCAAGATGCTTGTACAAGCGAAGTACCGTGCGAGGATGCGTTATGGCGCAACTAAACGACGGGCAATGCCATCATTGGGCCAAAGCAGCGCCTGAATCAGGTCGTTCACGCAATGAAAACGCCACCTCCTAGCCCTTGGCGACGCTTTTCGCTACCCTTGATCCTTTGATCGGTACCGCCCTGGCGGTATCGACCGCTCATCGCTTTAGGAAGGCTGCATGTCCACCCCCACAGTTCGCGAACAATTCCTTGTTATCAGTGCCCTCGGCGCCAACCCCATGGAGCTGACCAACGTCCTGTGCCGCGCCAGCCATGAGAACCGCTGCGCCGTGGTGACCTCGCGCCTGACCCGCCATGGCGAGTGCAGCGCTCTGGTGCTGCAGATTTCTGGTAGCTGGGACGCCCTGGCGCGCCTTGAGACCGGCCTGCCGGGCCTGGCCAAGAAGCACGACTTCACCGTCAATGTAGTGCGCAGCGCTGCCCTGGAAAACCGCCCGCAGGCCCTGCCTTATGTGGCGTATGTCAGCTCGGCCTATCGCTCGGACATCGTCAACGAGCTGTGCCAGTTCTTCATTGACAACAACGTCGAACTGGAGAACCTGACCTGCGACACCTATCAGGCGCCGCAAACCGGCGGCACCATGCTCAATGCCACCTTCACTGTGACCTTGCCGGCCGGCGTGCAGATCAGTTGGTTGCGCGACCAGTTCCTGGACTTCGCCGATGCCCTGAACCTTGACGCGCTGATCGAACCATGGCGCCCACAGAACCCAATGTAAGGAAGGACTCATGCCGGTAGCCATCGACACACCTGTAGCCGATTTCCAAGCCCAGTCCACAAGCGGCCAGACCTTCAGCCTCGCAGCCCTCAAGGGCAAGCAAGTGGTGATCTACTTCTACCCCAAGGACAGCACGCCGGGCTGCACCACCGAAGGCCAGGGCTTTCGTGACCAGTACGCAGCGTTCAAGGCCGCCAACACCGAGGTGTTCGGCGTGTCGCGTGACAGCGTGAAGTCTCACGAGAACTTCAAGGCCAAGCAGGCGTTTCCCTTCGAGTTGATCAGCGACAAGGACGAGGCGGTGTGCCAGCTGTTTGATGTAATCAAGCTCAAGAAGCTCTACGGCAAGGAATACCTGGGCGTGGATCGCAGCACCTTTCTGATCGACAGCGAAGGTGTACTGCGTCAGGAATGGCGCGGCGTGAAAGTGCCGGGGCACGTAGACGCGGTGTTGGCGGCGGCGCAGGCGCTGAACGAGGCCTGATTGGCGCTTACAAGGCGATCAGGCCTTGCGCAGCCAGTAACGGTACACACCAGCAGCCTCTTCTTCCTGGACCAGCGTATGCCCCGCCAGCCTGGCAAAGGTGCGAAAGTCCCGCTGGGAACCGGCGTCCGTGGCGGTGACCTTGAGTACGGCACCGCTGGCCAGTCGATTGAGTTCCAGCTTGGCCTTGAGCAAGGGCAACGGGCAATTGAGGCCGCTGGCATCGAGTTCGGCGTCAAAGGCGACAGCGTCGATCATGGTGTTACTCCAGGCAAACATTTGAGCGGCTTAGAATATCTGGTCCGAAGCTCAGTGTCCGGCTACAGTAAGCTCTTTGTCGAAAGGCTTTGTGCATGAATTTTTTGCGCCCTACCCTGCTGACGCTGGCCTGCCTGCTGGCCTCCCCGGCCTTCGCTGATGAGCTGCCGTCACTCGGCGACGCCAGTTCTGCCATTGTCTCGCCGCAACAGGAATACCAACTGGGCCGCGCATGGCTGGCCTATCTGCGCGGCCAGGTCTCGCAGCTCAATGATCCACAGCTCAAGGATTACGTCGAAACCAGCGTGTACAAGCTGGTGGAAACCAGCCAGGTCAACGACCGGCGCCTGGAATTCATCCTGATCAACAGCCCGCAGCTCAACGCCTTCGCCGCACCCGGCGGGATCGTTGGGGTCAATGGCGGCCTGTTCCTCAATGCCCAGACCGAAGGTGAATACGCATCGGTGCTGGCCCACGAATTGGCGCACTTGTCCCAACGCCACTTTGCCCGGGGCGTAGAAGCGCAGTCGCGCATGCAGATCCCGATGATGGCTGCCCTGCTCGGTGGCATCATTGCCGCCGCAGCCGGTGCCGGCGATGCGGGCATTGCCGCGATTGCCGGCTCCCAGGCCGCCGCGATCCAGGAGCAGCGTCGATTCTCTCGCCAGAATGAACAGGAAGCCGACCGTATCGGCATCCTCAACCTGGAGAAAGCCGGCTATGACCCGCGCTCCATGCCCACCATGTTCGAGCGCCTGATGCGCCAGTACCGTTTCGACGCCAAGCCACCGGAATTCCTGCTGACGCACCCGGTCACCGAATCGCGGATCGCCGACACCCGCAACCGCGCGGAACAAGCCAAGCCTGGCGGCAAGGAAGACAGCCTGCGCTATCAGTTGATTCGCGCGCGGGTGCAACTGAAGTATGAAGACACGCCGGGCCTGGCCGCCAAACGTTTCCAGGCACAGCTGGACGAGAACCCGAAAAACGATGTGGCGCGTTATGGCCTGGCCATTGCCCAGATCAAGGGCACCCAGCTCAAGGAAGCACGGGAAAGCCTGGCGCCGCTGCTGGCCAAGGCGCCCAACGACATTACCTACAACCTGGCGCAGATCGAGCTGGACATCACCAGCAATCGCATGCCGGACGCCCAACAACGCACCGACCGCATGCTGATCCAGTACCCCAGCAACTATCCACTGAACCAGGTACGCGTCGATCTGCTGCTCAAACAAAACCGTACCGCCGATGCGGAAAAAGCCCTGGACGGCTTGCTCAAGTCCCGCCCGGATGATCCGGACGTGTGGTATCAGGTCGCCGAAACGCGCGGTTTGTCGGGCAATATCATTGGCCTGCATCAGGCGCGCGCCGAATACTTCTCTCTGGTGGGCGATTTCCAGCAAGCCATCCAGCAACTGGACTTTGCCAAGCGCCGCGCCGGCAACAACTTCCCACTGTCCTCGCGAATCGATGCGCGCCAGCGTGAGTTGATCGAACAGGAACGCCTGGTGAAAGGGATGATGAGCTAAACCCATCGCCCACAAAAAAGCCCCGCCATCCTTCAATGGCGGGGCTTGATCGTTCCCACGCTCTGCGTGGGAATGCCAGCCGGGACGCTCCGCGTCCTGGTTTCAGCGCAAGATCCGACACTTGCGCAATGGTGACGCAGAGCGTCACGGAATGCATTCCCACGCGGAGCGAGGGAACAATCAAAGGCGCACAAAAAAGCCCCGCCATCCGTCGATGGCGGGGCTTTTTATTGGGCTGGACGACTACTCGGCCAGCTTGAAGGTGATGAAGCTGGCACGCCCCTGACGCAACACACGCATCGACACCGAACGATTCTTCGGCAACGCCTTGGCGATGTCGGTGAATTCCTTGGTGTTATCGATTGCCTGGTTGTTCAGGTGGGTGATCACATCGCCCGGCTGCAGGCCGATCAAGGCGGCTGGGCCATCCTGGACCTCCTTGATTACCACACCGCTCTTGAGGTCGAAGGCCTTCTTCTGTTCAGGCGTCAGCTCAACCACGGCAATGCCCAGGCGATTGCTGCTGCGCTCGGCACCCGGCTTGGCGTTACCCAGGGCATCCAGGGTCGCACCCTCTTCCGGGATTGCGCCAACAGTGAGCTCGACGTTCTGGCGCTTGCCGTCCCGAATCACTTCCAACTTGGCTTTGCTGCCCGCTTTCAGCGCGCCTACCAGATGCGGCAAGTCGGCCGACATGATGATCGGCTGGCCGTTCATGCTCAGGATAACGTCGCCGACCTGCAGGCCACCTTTGGCAGCCGGGCCGTCATCCTGGATCTGTGCGACCAGCGCACCCGCAGGCTTGTCGAGACCGAACGACTCTGCGAGGTCCTTGTTCACTTCCTGGATCACCACACCCAGCCAACCGCGGCTGACTTTGCCACCGGCCTTCAGCTGATTGGAGACGTCCATGGCCACGTCGATCGGAATCGCGAAAGAAACCCCCATGAACCCACCGGAGCGGGTGTAGATCTGCGAGTTGATCCCTACCACTTCGCCCGCCAGATTGAACAGCGGACCACCGGAGTTGCCCGGGTTGATCGGCACGTCGGTCTGGATGAACGGTACGTAGTTTTCGTTTGGCAGGCTGCGACCGATGGCGCTGACGATGCCCTGGGTGACAGTGTGGTCAAACCCGAAAGGCGAACCGATTGCCACGACCCACTGGCCCGCTTTCAGGTCCTGGGACTTGCCCAGTTTAAGCACCGGTAGGTCCTTGCCTTCGATTTTCAGCAAGGCAACGTCCGAACGTGGGTCGGTGCCGACCAGCTTGGCTTTCAACTCACTGCGATCGGCCAGGCGCACGAGGATCTCGTCGGCATCGGCAATTACGTGGTTGTTGGTCAGGATGTAGCCGTCAGGCGAAATGATGAACCCCGAACCCAGGGACTGCGCTTCACGCTGGCCACCGCCACCACCGCGCGGGGCGCGGGGTTGCGGCATGCCTCGTTCGAAGAATTCGCGCAGCATCGGCGGCAGGCCTTCCAGGTCCGGCATCTGCTGGTTCGACACCTTGCGATCCGGCAATTTCTGCGTAGTACTGATGTTCACCACCGCAGGCGAGGCCTGCTCCACCAGCTGGGTGAAGTCAGGCAGTTCGACCGCTTGCGCGGGCACGGCCTGACCCAGCACCAGCAGCGTGGCGACTATGGATAGGTAAGACTTCAAACGTGGTATCGACATACAGCTCCCGTTACGACGAGCAGGGTTGAGCGACAGGGTTCAAAAAACGCCGAAAACCGCGACCGACATTTTTTGTTCCGCGAACAAACAAGGCCAGGGCCGAGAAGCCCTGACCTATAAAAAACATAAGGATTTTTTGCAAGTGAAAATGCTGATCCAGACATTTCATGCTCTCGGCAGGCACCCTGGCATGGGGGCAGAGTGAAAGATCAGGATGAACACTGGATTAACGACTCACGGTTTGGCTGCGGTCTTTTCACCGCGAACCGACAATGCGACGCGCTCGGCGGTGCCGATCGGGATTTCCCCCACCACCGTCACCATTATCTCGCCGTCCACCGTATTCAAATGCCGGGATACCGCAACCGTAGGCCCAAGCTGAGTACGCGTCTGCGACACGCTCGCACCGTTGGTGGTTTCGAGAAACACCGAAAAACGTGCAAGCCCATCGTCATACATCAGGCTGTCGATGGTGGATTTTGTCTGAGGGTCTTTGCGCGACGCATTCCGCGTCAGCTCAAAGCCAGCTGGCAGCCAATCCAGGTGCCACGCATTCGAGGCAGGCGCTTGCACGGCATTGCTATGGTCAATCGCGACAGGGGTGCATTCGCTGCTGGGCTGCAAATCATGGTCAGTGGGTGGCGCGGAGGTGTTCAATCGCACAAACTGAAAGCGCTCCAGCAGTTGCCCTTGCTCACTGAGCAACAGCGACTTGAGGGGCAATGCAGTTTCACGGTCCAGGTGCAGCTCGAATCCATAGCGGTCATGGTCACGCGGAGTAATCGACACGATAACCGCATTACGACCGGCCACGCGAGATTTGCCGATTACGGCCAGATCATAGAATTGACTGAGTTTTTGTGGGTCCAGCGAATATGACGCGGCGTCACGGGGACTGCCCAGGCCGGCCACAAGTGTGCCGCTGACGCACTGTGCATGCCCCTCTACCCGTACCACTTCCTGGGCAGAACCATCGAGCTGCAACAGACGCTCCCGGACCTGACCGTTCTGGACGAGATGCCAGATGTCGTGGGTAGAAAAACTGCCGTTACGCTCATAGATGAACGTACCTTGAAAGCTTTGCTGCCGCTCTGCACGCCCAAGTCGAGTCAGCCAGTCTTGGGCTTCATCGGCGTGGGCGGGTAGTGCAAACCAACTACTGAGCAAAAGCGTAAGGAGCGGTATGGCGCGCATAGGGCTCCTTAACGGTTCAGCGGTTTTCCAGGCTTGCTGCGCGAGCATATGGCAGGGCACTTTCAGCGTTCTTGCCAGCTGCTTCCTGTGCATGTTGGCGCAGGTAGCCTGGTAGGCGCTGATCCTGCCAGCCGGATTGCCCTTGAAGCACACCGTTAGCCATAGGGCCGGCGGTGTCAGAGCTTTCCTTGTAGCCAGCCAGTACAGCCGGGCCTTTGACCTGCGGACCGGCCATAACCGGCTGCTGAGTCTGCTGGGCCAACTCGGCACCTGCGATTTCGTCCTGGTTGTACAGACGAACACCGGCCAGTACGGCGACGGTCACCGAAGCAGCGACTGCCAGACGACCCAGGCTACGCCATGGACCACGAGCAGCTTTTGCCGGAACGGCTTCATCGGCCAACGCGACAGAAACGGCCGCAGCAATATCCAGACGAGGGATTAGAAGATCCTTGTGCATCACCGCCCGAGCGACTTGGTAACGAGACCAGGTATCACGGGTTTGGGCATCATCAAATGCGTTGAGCACTCGACGAAGTTCCAGTTCATCCGCTTCGTTATCCATCACTGCGGACAGCGATTCCTGCAGGGCATCACGACTCATGGCGGTTCCTCTCTTGGCTGTCGCCGCTGTCTTTAGTTTTCCTGCAACAACGGTTGCAAGGCTTTGTCGATGGCTTCCCGGGCCCGGAAAATCCGTGACCTTACAGTCCCCACCGGACATTGCATGACGCTCGCAATGTCTTCGTAACTCAGACCATCGAATTCACGTAAAGTTAACGCCGTACGCAAATCTTCTGGCAGTTGCTGAATCGTTCGATGAACGGTTCCCTCGATCTCGTCGCGCAGCAAAGCACGCTCCGGCGACTCGAGATCTTTGAGGCCGTGATCACCATCATAGAATTCAGCATCTTCTGAACTGACATCACTGTCTGGTGGGCGGCGACCGCGAGACACCAGATAGTTCTTCGCCGTGTTGATGGCGATGCGGTACAGCCACGTATAAAACGCGCTATCACCGCGAAAATTGCCCAGTGCACGGTATGCCTTGATAAAGGCTTCCTGTGCAACGTCCTGCGCTTCATGGGTGTCGTGCACAAACCGCACGATCAACCCGAGAATTTTGTGCTGATACTTCAGCACCAACAGATCAAATGCGCGCTTATCGCCGCGTTGTACGCGCTCGACCAGCTGCTGATCCTCTTCCTGGGTTAGCATGAACACTCCTCGTTGTACTCGAAGGAGGCTTGCATAACTAAACGATCAGGCTTGCAAACATAGACTCGGGCTTTTCGCAAAAGTTCTCCCCCTTCAAGCAAGTTTCCGGCACGCACTGATTTGGCACACACGAAAAACGCAGCTCAGGCAACGCCGGCTGCGCGAATAATCTTGTCGTCGGTCTTCTGACGCGTCCAATGCTCCCGACGGGCCAATAAACACAACGTCTTCCCAGCTTTCGGGCAACCTGCTATTGAGTCGGGGCCTATGCAAAAAGTTCCCGCTCGCTGACCGGCTGTGAAACCGAAGCTGTGCACCGTAATCTCACAATGCCACGAATGCCTGGCTATTGTGCCGCTCCACCCCTCTATATACTAGTGGCCTGTGTGCCCCTTTGATTCGCCGATCCAGGCGTCCTGCTTGCGCCTCCTCTCCGGATCGCTTTTTGCGGAATCCATTCAATGAGCCAACAGTTTCAACACGATGTCCTGGTGATCGGCAGCGGTGCCGCCGGCTTGAGCCTGGCGCTGACCCTCCCCGGCCATCTGCGCATTGCCGTCCTGAGCAAGGGCGACCTGGCCAACGGTTCGACATTCTGGGCGCAAGGCGGTGTTGCTGCCGTGCTGGACGACACCGACACCGTCCAATCCCATGTCGAAGACACCCTCAATGCCGGCGGCGGCCTATGCAATGAAGACGCGGTGCGCTTCACGGTCGAGCATAGCCGCGAAGCCATTCAATGGTTGATCGACCAGGGGGTGCCCTTCACGCGCGATGAGCATGCAGGCAACGATGACGGTGGATTCGAGTTCCACCTGACCCGTGAAGGCGGCCACAGCCACCGCCGCATCATCCACGCCGCCGACGCCACCGGCGCCGCCATCTTCAGGACGCTGCTCCATCAGGCCCGCCAACGGCCCAATATCGAATTGCTGGAGCAGCGCGTCGCGGTCGACCTGATCACCGAAAAGCGCCTGGGCCTTGCCGGCGAGCGCTGCCTAGGCGCCTATGTGCTGAACCGCGCCAGCGGTGAAGTCGACACCTATGGCGCGCGCTTCACCATCCTTGCCTCGGGCGGCGCAGCCAAGGTCTACCTCTATACCAGCAACCCTGACGGGGCCTGCGGCGACGGCATCGCCATGGCCTGGCGCTCGGGCTGCCGAGTGGCGAACCTGGAATTCAACCAGTTCCATCCCACGTGCCTGTATCACCCCCAGGCCAAGAGCTTCCTGATCACCGAGGCTTTGCGCGGCGAAGGTGCGCACTTGAAGCTGCCCAATGGCGAACGCTTCATGCAGCGCTTCGACCCACGCGCCGAACTGGCGCCGCGCGACATCGTCGCCCGCGCCATTGACCATGAAATGAAGCGCCTGGGTATCGACTGCGTCTACCTGGACATCAGCCACAAACCGGAGGCCTTCATCAAGACGCACTTTCCCACCGTCTATGAACGTTGCCTGACCTTCAACATCGACATCACCAAAGGCCCGATCCCGGTGGTGCCTGCCGCGCATTACACCTGCGGCGGCGTGATGGTCGACCAGCATGGCCGTACCGACGTGCCCGGCCTGTACGCCATCGGCGAAACCAGCTTCACCGGCCTGCACGGCGCCAACCGCATGGCCAGCAACTCGCTGCTCGAATGCTTCGTGTACGCGCGCTCGGCAGCGGCGGACATCCTTGAACAACTGCCGCGCATCCCGGTACCCGCCGCCCTGCCCCGCTGGGATGCCAGTCAGGTGACGGATTCGGACGAGGACGTGATCATCGCGCACAACTGGGACGAGCTGCGCCGCTTCATGTGGGACTACGTGGGGATCGTGCGCACCAACAAGCGCCTGCAACGGGCACAGCACCGGGTGCGTTTGCTGCTGGATGAAATCGACGAGTTCTACAGCAACTATAAAGTCAGTCGCGACCTGATCGAACTGCGCAACCTGGCTCAAGTCGCCGAGCTGATGATCCGCTCGGCCATGGAGCGCAAGGAAAGCCGGGGCCTGCATTACACCCTGGACTACCCGCAGATGCTGCCCGAGGCCCGCGACACTATTCTGGTGCCAGCCACCTACGGCGACTGAACTTCAAGCGTACGCGCAGGCGCCGGTGCACATCGGCGCTCTGCGAGTCGCGAGGCACACAAAAGGAGCGCACCCACCGCTCACCCTGCACGCGATAACGCAGCACCACCACCAGCGGCAGCGCCAGGCTGTCGGGCCGCAGTTGCACGCTGTGCCAGCCGCGCTCGGCGCTGAACAATTGCCAGCCCTCTTCATCGCGGCGCAGGCCGCGAATCGACGAGCGATGAGTCAGCAGGATATGTCGCGGCAACACCCACGCGGCGTGGGCCAGGCACACCAGCAGGCCAAGGGAGGCAAAAGGCAGGTCGACCACCAGGCAGGCACCCAGCGCGAGCAACTGGGCAAGCAGATACGCCGCCAGCAACAGCCGTGAGGCCTGCCAGCGGCATTCAAAACGGTTACTTGGGCTGGACACGGTCCAGGATCATCCGAACCATGCGCTGCAGCTCCGGATCTTCCGATTCGGCGCGCTCCATGAACCAGCCGAACATGTCCTGGTCCTCGCATTCCAGCAATCGGACGTAAAGGTCGCGATCCACTTGGTTGAGCGTTGCGTAGACTTCTTTGGTGAAAGGCACCAGCAACACGTCCAATTCCAGCATGCCACGACGGCTGTGCCAGTAGAGGCGATTGATTTCTACATCTTCGACCATGGAGCGCTCCTCAAATAGAGCGCAAGTATACAGGCCCGACGGCACCGGACCAGTCGGCTTTGGTCGCGCCCCATGGAAACTATGCATTTGCCGGGCGCCCCTCTATGA
Organism: Pseudomonas sp. 34 E 7; assembly: GCF_900005715.1. Classification (NCBI taxonomy): domain Bacteria; kingdom Pseudomonadati; phylum Pseudomonadota; class Gammaproteobacteria; order Pseudomonadales; family Pseudomonadaceae; genus Pseudomonas; species Pseudomonas sp. 34 E 7. The sequence continues at coordinate 25,568 of NZ_CVTX01000189.1, read as the reverse complement.
TGCACCCATGACTTTTTAACCTGCGATGACCCATGGCCGACTCTGCTTTCTTCTGCTCCCTGACCCACGAAGGCGTTCTTGCCGTCCGCGGTGCTGACGCTGCCAAGTTCCTGCAGGGCCAGTTGACCTGCAACCTCAATTACCTGAATGACACCCAGGCCAGCCTGGGCGCGCGCTGCACGCAAAAAGGCCGGATGCAGTCCAGTTTTCGCATCCTGTTACAAGGTGACGGCGTGCTCCTGGCCATGGCCAGCGAACTGCTCGAACCGCAACTGGCGGACCTGAAAAAATACGCGGTGTTCTCCAAATCCAAACTCACCGATGAAAGCGCCGCGTGGGTGCGTTTTGGCCTGGCGCATGCCGATCAGGCCCTATCCGCCCTTGGTTTGGCGTTACCGGTGGAGACCGACAGCGTGGTGCGCACCGAGACGCTGATCGCCATCCGTGTATCGCCAGGCCGCGCTGAACTCTGGGCACCCGCCGAACACGCCGAGAGCCTGCACAGCCAATTGGCGGCCACCCTGCCGCAAGCCGAGCTGAACGAATGGTTGCTGGGCCAGATTCGCGCCGGAGTCGGCCAAGTGATGCCGCAGACCCGCGAACTGTTCATCCCGCAGATGCTCAATCTGCAAGCCGTGGGCGGGGTCAGCTTTAAGAAAGGCTGCTATACCGGCCAGGAAATCGTCGCGCGCATGCAGTACCTCGGCAAACTCAAGCGCCGCCTGTACCGCCTGAGCATGGTTGCAGCCCAATTGCCCGAGCCAGGCACCGCACTGTTTGCTCCCAGCCATAACAGTTCGATCGGCGAAGTGGTCATCGCGGCAAAAGCCGACCAGTCAATTGAACTTCTTGCCGTGCTGCAAGCCGAAGCTGCCGACAATGGCGACATCCGTTTAGGCAGCCTGGAAGGCCCCGGCCTGCAGTTGCTCGACCTGCCCTACGCGCTGGATCGCGATCGCGAGATCCAGCGTTGATCGCTGCACCTTTTTTTGCGACACCCTAGAGAGCATGAATGAACCAGCTGGCGGAAAAAGTCCAACAGGCTTTGGTGAAGGCCATCGACAACGATGACCTGGTTCTGCCGACATTACCGGAGGTGGCCATGAAGATTCGTCAGGCCGCCGAAGACCCGGAGATCAGCATCAGCCACTTGAGCAAGGTGATCGGTCGTGATACGGCCCTGTCGGCGCGCCTGATCAAAGTGGTCAACAGCCCGTTGCTGAGGGCGACTCAGGAAGTCACCGACTTGCACACCGCCATCACGCGGCTCGGCACCAATTACAGCAGCAACCTGGCCATCGGCCTGGTCATGGAACAGATCTTCCACGCCCGCTCCGAGGTGGTGGAACAGAAAATGCGCGATGTGTGGCGCCGCAGCCTTGAAGTAGCCGGCGTCAGCTATGCCTTATGTCGCCGGCACAGCCAGCTCAAGCCGGACCAGGCGGCCCTGGGAGGCCTGGTGCACCAGATTGGCGTGCTGCCGATCCTCACCTACGCCGAAGACCATTACGAGTTGCTGTCCGATCCGGTCAGCCTAAACCACGTGATCGACAGCATCCATCCGATACTGGGCGACAAGTTGCTCAGTGGCTGGGACTTCCCGGAAATGCTGGCAAAACTGCCGGGCCAGTACCTGAACCTGGAACGCGACGGCGGCCCGCTCGATTACATCGACCTGGTGCAGGTTGCGGTGCTGTTCTGTCACCACAACACGGAACACCCATTGGCGAAAGTCGACATGGCGAGCGTGCCGGCGATGAAAAAACTGCGGCTCGACCCCTCCAGCGAGAAACTGCACCTTGAGCTGCATGAAGCACGTTCGATGTTCTATTGATCGCCGGCAATAAAGCTCACTCGCACTTTCAAGCCCGCCGACGCGCCATCATGCAGACTGATCTGCGCCAGGTGCGCACGGCAGATCTCGCCGACAATCGCCAGCCCCAGGCCGGACCCCATACCCTGCTGACTGCGTCGATAAAATCGCTCGAACACCCGGTCCCGCTCCTCCAGCGGGATACCCGGGCCATCGTCCTCGACTTCCAGCACCGCCGGCGCCGTCACCCGTAAAATCACGTTGCCACCCGGTGGGGTGTGGGCCAATGCGTTGTCCACCAGGTTGCTCAGCAACTCGTTGAGCAGCGTCGGTTCGCCACGCAGCCACACCGGTTCGTCCGCCTCCAGCGCCAGGGCAACGCCACGCGCATGGGCCAGCGGCGCCATGGCCATGCCCAGCTCCCGCGCCAGTTGACTGAGGTCGAGCAACTGCGCTCCGCCTTCGGCAATGGCCCGGGCACCGTTTTCGATGCGGGCCAGGGACAACAACTGATTAGCCAGGTGAGTGAGACGGTCGGTGCCCTGGGCGGCGGTTTCCAGGGTGCTGCGCCACGTGGCCGGTTCTTCGGCGCGCAGGCCGAGTTCCAGGCGGGCCTTGAGCGCGGCCAGCGGCGTGCGCAACTCGTGGGCGGCGTCGGCAATAAACTGCGCCTGGCGTTCGAACTGGCCGCGCAGGCGTTCGGTGAAATGATTGAGGGAGCGCACCAGCGGGCCGAACTCATCCTGCACCTCCACCAGCGGCAAGGGCCGCAGGTCGTCGGGCTGGCGCTCTTCCACCGCCGTGCGCAGGCGCTCCAGCGGGCGCAACGCCGCGCTGACGGCAAACCACACCAGCAGCAGCGCACCAATGGCAAGCATGCCCAGGCGTAACAAGGTGTCGGCCATCAGGCTGCGCGCCATGGCGACACGGGCTTCGTCGGTCTCCGCCACACGCACCTCCGCCATGCCGTTCATGTTCGGCTCGGAGACAGCCTTGAGCAGGCTCACCACGCGCACCGGCTGGCCCTGATACACAGCGTCGTAGAACCGCGCCAGGGCCGGGTAATCGTCGGTGCGCGGGGTGCCGGGTGGCGGCCCGGGCAGGTTTTCATAACCGGAAATCAGCTGCTGGTGGATGTCGTTGACCTGATAATAAATACGCCCGGCACTGTCGTAGGCGAAGGTATCCAGGGCTACATAAGGCACATTGGCGCTGAGCGTGCCGTCCACCTGGGTCAAGCCGGCGGCAATGGTGCGCGCCGAGGCCAGCAGCGTGCGGTCGTAGGCGGTGTCGGCGGCTTCGCGACCGTTCCAATAGGCGCTCATGCCGCTGGCGAGCATCAGCAGCACCAGCAACAGCGCCAGGTTCCACAGCAGGCGCCAGCGCAGGCTGCGGGGCTTATGCATCGCGGGCTTCCAGCAGGTAGCCGAGACCACGGAAGGTGACAATGGCGATGGGCTGGCCATCGAGCTTCTTGCGCAGGCGGTGCACGTAGATCTCGATGGCGTCGGGGCTGGCTTCTTCGTCGAGACCGAACACCTGGGAGGCCAGTTGCTCCTTGCTCATCACCCGACCAGGCCGGGCAATGAGTGCTTCAAGCACGGCTTGCTCACGAGAGGTCAGGGTCATCAATTCACCACCGACCGTGAAGCGCCGCGTATCGAGGTCGTACACCAGCACGCCGCACGCCTGCTGGCGCTCGCCGCCCAACACGCTGCGCCGCAGCAACGCCTTGACCCGCGCTTCGAGTTCCGTCAGTTCAAACGGTTTGGCCAGATAATCGTCAGCGCCCAGGTTCAAGCCATGCACGCGGTCCTTTACATCGCTGCGGGCCGTCAGCATCAACACCGGCACGTTTTTTCCACGGGCGCGCAAGCGTGCCAGCACTTCGAAACCGTCCATGCGCGGCAGCCCCACATCGAGGATCACCGCGGCGTATTCCTCACTGCTCAGGGCCAGGTCCGCGGCCACGCCATCGTGCAGTACGTCGACGGTCAACCCCGTGCTCTTGAGCGCCTGGGCGACACTTTCGGCAAGTTGCAAATGGTCTTCAACCAGGAGGACGCGCATGGATTTCTACCTTATTCGGGGTGGTCGGCGCCACGCTTTGCGAGGCAGTTTACAGGCGCCGACTGCCCTGTGAAGCCCGAAAACCGTGAAAGGCAGTTGAAAGGATACTGAAAGCTTCGCCGGTTAGCATCGGGCGACGGCAGGTTAAGCCTGCCAAGCTATTGAGCGATAGCACCCGAAAAACGCCTCGAAGCGTTTTCGCCAAATAAGAACAATAAATGGAGACACACATGACGTTCCCCCTACGTAAGCTCGCCCTCGCCGCCGGCTGCATGCTGTTTGCCGGCCACCTGCTGGCCGCCGATGAACCCAAGCGCCCTGAATGCATCGCCCCGGCCTCCCCTGGCGGTGGTTTCGACCTGACCTGCAAACTGGCGCAAAGCGCGCTGGTCAACCAGAAGCTCTTGAGCAAGCCAATGCGTGTGACCTACATGCCAGGCGGCGTGGGCGCCGTGGCCTACAACGCGGTGGTTGCCCAGCGCCCTGCGGATGCCGGCACCCTGGTGGCCTGGTCCAGCGGTTCGTTGCTGAACCTGGCCCAGGGCAAGTTCGGTCGTTTCGATGAAAGCGCCGTGCGCTGGCTCGCAGCAGTGGGTACCAGCTACGGGGCTATCGCGGTGAAAAGTGATTCGCCCTACAAGTCTCTCGACGATCTCGTAAAAGCCTTGAAGAAAGATCCAGGCAGCGTGGTGATAGGTTCGGGCGGCACGGTCGGCAGCCAGGACTGGATGCAAACCGCACTGATCGCCAAGGCGGCCGGGATCAACCCGCGCGAGCTGCGTTACGTCGCACTCGAAGGCGGCGGCGAAATCGCCACCGCGTTGCTCGGTGGCCACATCCAGGTGGGCAGTACCGATATCTCCGACTCCATGCCGCACATCCTCAGCGGTGACATGCGCCTGTTGGCGGTGTTCTCCGAGCAGCGTCTGGACGAGCCGGAAATGAAAGACATCCCGACCGCCAAGGAGCAAGGCTACGACATCGTCTGGCCTGTGGTGCGCGGTTTCTACCTCGGGCCAAAAGTCAGCGATGCCGACTACGCCTGGTGGAAAGAGGCGTTCGACAAACTGCTGGCCTCCGACGAGTTCGCCAAGCTGCGTGACCAGCGCGAGCTGTTCCCATTCGCCATGACCGGCCCGGAGCTGGACACCTACGTGAAGAAACAGGTGGCTGACTACAAAGTGCTGGCCAAAGAGTTCGGCCTGATCCAGTAAACGCCCCCTCTTTTGTGTAATGCCCCTGTAGGAGCGAGCTTGCTCGCGAAGAACCCAAGGACATCCACGTGCGTCCAGACAGCACGCGTTATCGTTGACGTTTTTCGCGAGCAAGCTCGCTCCTGCAAGAGGGGCCTTGGAGTTTTCTATGCTCTTACAACGCATTTTCGCCGCCGTGCTGTTGCTGGCCTGCGCCGGCCTCGCCCTGATGGCCTGGCCGTATCAGGCGGCGTTTTCCTACGAGCCGGTCGGACCGCGCGCCTACCCGCTGCTGATGCTCGGGCTGATGAGCCTGGCACTGATCTACATGCTGTTTCGCCCGCAGCCCACCAAACACACCGAAGAAGACCCGGCGCTGGACCGCGACACCCTGATCAAGATAGGCATTTGCGTGGTGCTGTTGCTCGTGTTCGCCGCCACCTTCGAATCCCTGGGTTTCATCCTCAGCAGCATGTTGATCGGCATCCCGATGGCGCGCCTGTATGGCGGCCGCTGGATGCCCAGCGTGGTGATCGTTGGCCTCATGGCTATCGGCCTGTACCTGCTGTTCGATAAAGCCATGGATGTGCCGCTGCCCCTCGGCCTGCTCGACGTTCTGGAGAACTGATATGGATACTTTTGGCTATTTGGGCCAGGGTTTCGGCGTCGCGCTGAGCCCGTACAACCTGATCACCGCGTTGTGCGGCACGCTGATCGGCACCGTGGTCGGTCTGTTGCCGGGCCTGGGCCCGATCAACGGCGTAGCGCTGTTGATCCCCATCGCATTCGCCCTGGGCCTGCCACCCGAGTCGGCATTGATCCTGCTCGCAGCGGTGTACCTGGGCTGCGAATACGGCGGTCGCATCAGCTCGATCCTGCTCAATATTCCGGGCGAAGCCTCCACCGTAATGACCACCCTCGACGGCTACCCGATGGCCCGTAAAGGGCTGGCCGGCGTGGCGCTGTCGTTGTCGGCCTGGAGTTCGTTCATCGGAGCCTTTATCGCCACCTGCGGCATGGTGCTCTTCGCACCGCTGCTGGCCAAATGGGCGATTGCCTTTGGTCCGGCGGAATATTTCGTACTGATGGTGTTCGCGATTGTCTGCCTGGGCGGCATGGCCGGTGACAAGCCGCTGAAGACCTTTGTGGCGGCGCTGATCGGCCTGTTCCTCTCGGCGGTGGGCATCGATGCCAACAGCGGTGTGTACCGCTTTACCGGCGACAACATCCACCTCACCGACGGCATTCAGTTTGTGGTGCTGGTGCTGGGCCTGTTCTCCATCAGCGAGATCCTGTTGCTGCTGGAAAAAACCCACCGTGGCCAGGAAGCGGTCAAGGCCACCGGGCGCATGATGTTCAACCTCAAGGAAGCCGGTGCGGTGTTCGTGGTTAACATCCGCTGCGGCTTGCTCGGTTTCATCATGGGCGTGTTGCCGGGTGCCGGTGCAACCCTGGCGTCCGCCGTGGCCTACATGACCGAAAAACGCCTGGCCGGTGCCAGCGGCAAATTCGGCCAAGGCGACATGCGTGGCCTGGCCGCTCCGGAAACCGCGATCGGCGCCTCCGCCTGCGGCGCACTGGTGCCGATGCTGACCCTGGGCGTTCCCGGCTCGGGCACCACGGCCGTGATGATCGGCGCCCTGTCGCTGTACAACATCACGCCCGGCCCGCTGCTGTTCCAACAGCAACCGGACATTGTCTGGGGCCTGATCGCGTCGTTGTTTATCGCCAACATCATGCTGGTGATCCTCAATATCCCGATGATCCGCATTTTCACCCGTATCCTCGCCGTGCCGAACTGGGCGCTGGTGCCGGTGATAGCCATCATTACCGCGATCGGTGTGTACGCGGTTCACGCCACCACGTTCGACCTGTTCCTGATGGTCGGGATCGGCATCTTCGGCTACATCCTGCGCAAGCTGGACTTCCCGCTGTCGCCGGTATTGCTCGGCTTTATCCTCGGCGGCCTGATGGAACAGAACCTGCGCCGGGCGCTGTCGATCTCCAACGGCGCACTGGAAATCCTCTGGTCGAGCCCGATCACCTTTGGCGTGTGGGTACTGACCGCACTGATGCTGATGTTCCCGCTGGTGCGCATCTACCGCAAACGCGCCCTGCAGCGTCGTGCCGTGGCCGATGTCTGAGGTCACCTTCAAACATTGGTGGGGCACACCGCTGGTCGGCCTGGCCGGCGGTTACCTGGCCAGCCTCGTCGGCTGGCCTTTGCCCTACATGGTCGGCTCGTTGCTGGCGATCATCCTGGTGCGTTGCCTGACGCCGTGGCAGTTGGCGGAAATCCCCGGTGGGCGCAAATGCGGCCAATGGGTGGTGGGCATCGGCATCGGCCTGCACTTCACACCGGTGGTGATCGAGCAAGTGATGAGCCACTTCGGGCTGATCTTTTTCGGCGCGCTGGTCACCAGCCTGTCGAGTGTGGTCAGTGTGTGGCTGATGCGCCGCAGTGGCGAAGATCGCGCTACCGCGTTTTTCTCCAGCATGCCAGGCGGGTCCGGCGAGATGGTCAACCTCGGCGCACGCAACGGTGCCGTGTTGAGCCGTGTCGCGGCGGGGCAAAGCCTGCGGGTATTAGTGGTGGTGCTGTGTGTGCCGGCGATCTTCAAATACTTGCTGGGTGGGGGCGCGCCGCAGCTTCATCCGGCGCCGGTCAATTGGCTATGGCTGGCGTTGCTGTTTCCGATAGGTGCGCTGGCGGCCTGGGGCTGGCAGCGTTTGCGACAACCGAACCCCTGGCTGTTCGGCCCGTTGCTGGTCAGCGCGACGGCCAGTGTGATGTGGGATCTGCATATCGGCCTGCCCGATGGCGGCAGTCAGATCGGCCAATGGTTGATCGGCAGCGGTTTGGGCTGTCACTTCAACCGCCAGTTCTTCCGACGTGCGCCGGCGTTCATGGCGCGCACCTTGATAGGCACCGCCTTGACCATGGCACTGGCAACATTGGCGGCGATGGGCTTGAGCGCCCTGACCCATCTCGACCTGCGCTCCCTGACCCTGGGCATGATGCCCGGCGGCATTGCCGAGATGAGCCTTACGGCTGAAACCTTGCAATTGTCGGTGCCATTGGTGACAGCGATGCAGGTGATGCGTTTGTTGTTTGTGCTGTTCCTGGCGGAGCCGTTGTTCCGGTACTGGAATCGTCAGCCTTGAATAAGCAGCTTGTCGTGCTTGCCAGGCTTTGTGACCGTTCATCTGGACTGTCATTTCTCACAGCTGGGCATTCTCAACCATAAAGCGCATGAATTCCCGGGCAGGACTCATCAATAATCACGCTGCCTGCAGCCTGTGAACCCCTGGGAGTACACATGATGGAAGATCTTATTCAAAGCCCCCCTGGCGATGCCCGTGCACATGCACAAGTTGTGCAAACCATTGCAGTACCGGGCTCCCCCAATCGCCTGGTAATGAACCGCGCAGGAACACGCCTTTATGTGGCAAGCGCCACAGCATCGGGATCCCTCACCGTTCTAGATACCCAGCCACTTAGCGTCCTACAGACGATAGAAAATCTCGGTTCCCCGATATGGCTGGCAATCAACCCGGCAGGTTCGCGCATTTACGTGAGTGACAACAGCGCCGCATCGGGAAACCCGATTACCGTTATCGAAACCGTGAGTAACAGCGTCATCGCACGCATCACGGGGTTCACGACGGTTAATGGCATGGCATTGAACTCAACCGGCACCCGGCTCTATGTCGCTGATCACGGGGCTTCGGAGTTGGTAACCATTGACACCAGCGACCACCAACGCGTAACCGAAATACCTGTGCGTTACGCCAAGGAAGTGATAGTGGCGCCGCGTGACGACACTCGCGTTTACGTTGTGTCGGATTTAGCGGGCTGGAGCATCGTAGACCTTGAAAACAAGCCGATCGTCAGGCAGCTCGCCATCGCCCCAGGCAATCCTACTTCGATCGGTCACAGCCCACGCTACCCACGCATTTACATCACTCACCGCGACGCGGGCCGCTTGACTATCGGCGACGCCTTGATTCCTGAAGTCAGCAAGTACATCAGCGGCCTCAACGAGCCCTGGGGCGTAGCATTCAACCCCCTCAGCGAGATGGCCTATATCACTGAGAGGGACCAGATCAGCATTTATGACACCCGACTGGAAAGCATGGTCGGCACGATCGCAGGTTTCGGCAGTCCGCGAGGTATTGTGGTAGCTCCGGACGGCCGCAATCTGTATGTCGCTGATATTCAAAACCAATCGATATGCATGGTCAGGCTATAGCAACGCACGGGTCAAACAGGCGGCAATCGCCACTCAATCGGCGCCTCGCCGTTTTGCTCAAGAAACTTGTTGGCGCGGCTGAAATGCCCGCAACCGAGAAACCCGCGATACGCCGACAGCGGCGACGGGTGCACCGAAGTCAGCACCAGGTGTTTGGTGGCATCGATCAGCTTCTGCTTGCTCTGGGCATGGGCGCCCCACAACAGGAACACCAGGTGCGGCTGATGCTCGCTGACCACCTCGATCACCCGATCGGTAAAAAACTGCCAGCCCTTGCCGGCATGGGCGTTGGCGTTGGCGCGCTCCACGGTCAGCGTGGTGTTGAGCATCAGCACGCCCTGGTCGGCCCAGCTTTGCAGGTAGCCGTGGTTGGGGATGTCAATGTTCAGGTCACGCTTGAGTTCTTTATAGATATTGACCAACGAAGGCGGCGCCGGCACGCCCGGTTGCACCGAGAAGCACAAACCATGGGCCTGGCCGGGACCGTGATACGGGTCCTGTCCAAGAATGACCACTTTGACCTTGTCCAGCGGCGTGGAATTGAGTGCATTGAAGATCAGCGGGCCCGGCGGATAGATCTCCTTGCCTGCGGCGTGTTCCTGGCGCAGAAACTCGCGCAGTGCGCCCATGTAGGGCTTGTCGAACTCCTCGCGCAGAGCGTGTTTCCAACTGGGTTCGAGTTTGATGCGGTCGCCGTCGGTCATGATGAGGTCATCGAGTGAAAAATAATGGGCGAACCCTAGGAAAGCCGACCCCGCTTGTCAATTGATCTGACACACCCCCGGCACTTTCCCACGGAGCGATCATACTGACCCTTCACCTTCTGGATTGAGGTCACGATGAATCTGCACTTCGAAGAACTCACCGGCAACCACGGCGCCCGCATCGGCATCGCCAGCCTGGATGCGCAACAGTCGCTCAACGCCCTCTCCCTGCCGATGATCCTGGCCCTGGACGAACGCCTGGACACCTGGGCCAAGGACCCGACGATCGTCTGCGTATTGCTGCGCGGCAACGGCCCCAAGGCCTTCTGCGCAGGCGGCGAAGTGCGCAGCCTGGCGATGGCCTGCCGGGAACAACCTGGCGTCGTGCCTACCCTGGCCGCGCAATTTTTTGCCGCTGAATATCGCCTGCATACCTACCCGAAACCGTTGATCTGCTGGGGTCACGGTTATGTGTTGGGCGGCGGGATGGGCCTGTTGCAGAGTGCGTCCGTACGCATTGTGACCCCCAGCAGCCGTTTGGCCATGCCGGAAATCAGCATCGGCTTGTACCCGGACGTGGGCGCCAGCTGGTTTCTGTCGCGCCTGCCCGGCACGCTGGGTTTGTTCCTAGGCCTTACCGGTGCCCATATCAATGGCCGTGATGCCCTGGACCTGGGCCTGGCCGACCGTTTCCTGCGCGATGACCAGCAAGACGAATTGCTCGATGGCCTGTTGCAATTGAACTGGCAGGAACAGACCGCGATGCAGCTCAACAGTTTGCTCAAGGCCCTGGCCCAGGACGCCGTCGACCAGCTACCCGAGGCACAATGGATGCCGCGCCGGGGGCAGATCGACGAATGGCTGGATGTGGGTGACGTGGCCAGTGCGTGGCGCGCGTTGAGCCTGCTCAAGGATCACGCTGACCCACTCCTGGCCCGCGCCGGCAAGACCCTCAGTGAAGGCTGCCCGTTGACGGCGCACCTGGTGTGGGAGCAGATCCGCCGCGCCCGTCATTTGTCCCTGGCGCAAGTGTTCCAGATGGAATACACGCTGAGCCTCAATTGTTGTCGCCATCCGGAATTTGCCGAAGGCGTACGGGCAAGGCTGATCGATAAGGATCAGGCGCCTCGCTGGCATTGGCCGGATATCAATACAATTCCCGAGGCGGTGGTGCAGGCGCACTTCAACAAGGCATGGGAAGGTAGGAATCCTCTGGCAGATCTTTCCGATTACTGACAGCTTATCGCCGGTTATCCTTAACGTTGAAGGCACAGTTACCCGGTTGATTTTCCTTGCACAGATAAACCAGTTGGTCGAACGAAGTGTTTTCGCGCTCCCAATGCAAGCTGTCCGCCAACGACATGCTGCTGGCCACGTCTGACAGGCACGGACGCAATACGACAAGCTCATCGCGCTGATTGGTGTACACACATTTTTCCACCAGCCCGCTGCGTCGATCATCACCCTTCTGCGGCGCAAACACCGCGCCCGAGAAGGCATGTATGAACTCGCCGGGCTCAACCTTGGGACCTTGCCACAGCACGCCGCTGGCCTGGTACTGGAAATAACCCGTGCCCGTCTGGATCTTCGACTTGTCTGGACAGAACTGGTTGCCCTGCGCCTGGCCAGCCATACAGACGACCAGTACAAGCATGCACATCACGTGTTTGAGCATAGACGCCACCTTCGATTACCACACCGCTTTTCCCCCAGTGAAATGTATCTGCGGCCTCAAGGCTAGCTGTTAATTCTGACAGTACCGACAAACGGCGGGCAAAAAAAAGCGGCGCATCATGCGCCGCTTCGTTCAAAACCTTTTGTCAGCGGTGACCTCCGCGCCCACCGCCGTGATCGCCACCACGCCCGTGCCCACCGTTGCCCCACCGATTGTCTCCCCATCCCTGGTTTGGATACGGCCGATAGGCAGACCTTGGGTAGTAACGTGGCGCAGGTTGGTAATAACGCGGCGCCGAATAATAACGGGGAGCCGGATAGTAGCGTGGCGCGGGTGTGTAGTAGCTGCGCCCGTAGTAACGAGGACCGCCGTAATAATAGGCGGGTGCCGGTGCGGTGTAGACCTCGGAGCGGTAGTAAGTGGTACCTCCATCGTAATAGGGCACGCAAGCTGACAGGGTCAGGCCGAGTAATGCAGTGAGCAGCAGTCGTCGATACATGGCGGCCTCCTGGACCGCGGAAGAGCACCTCCAGCGACGCTGGAGGGCGTCATTCAGATTTACTTGAATGACAGAACGTATGACATCAAAAGCAGAATCTGGTGCGTTTCAGTAACAACTTGATACATCACCAGCGGTACGCCGGAATACGTTAGCTGTATCGATTCAGTATTTTATTCAGAGGCGAAACTTTGTCTCTTACAATGATGTCATTGTGATACTGCACAGTGCCACGGAGGCCTTGGTGTGCGCCTTCCCGTTACTTACCGCCGGATTCAAGATATGAAAATTGCTACCAAGCTGCTGCTCTCATTTTTACTTTGCTCCGTGATTACCCTCGGTGTCGGCCTGCTGGGTATCAAAGGGGTCGTGCGGCTCGCCGCAGCGCTGGAATTAACGTTCTCCAACAACCTGGTGTCGGTCAGCAACACAACTGCCACCCTGAATGGGCTGGTGGCACACAACCGTGGTTTGTACCGCTTGCTCGATGCCGGTAACGGTGACGTCGCCCAGCAGGACCGCGACCGCGTGCGCCAGGATATCGCCAACGAAGTCAAACGCAGCCAGGCGGCGTACACCACCTACCGCGCCACGCCGTTGGAAGATGACGAGCGGGCGGCGGGTGACACCTTCGACCAGATCTGGCCAACGTACCTCAGTAGCTCGGAACGCATCCTGAGTCTGCTCGACAAAGGCCAGATCGAGCAGGCACGCACCGAGCTCAATACCACCAACAATGAACTGTTCCGCCAGGCCCGCGAGCTGATCCGCGTGATGGTCGAATCCAACAACCGCCAGATCAAGGAAGGCGCCATTGCCGCCGAGGCGCTGCGTGACAGTGCGCTCACCTGGATGATCAGTGGCATCGTCCTGGCCTTCATCATCGCCATTATCGTCGGCGTGCTGATCACCCGCCTGATCACCCGCCCCATCGCTCAAGCGGTGGCGAGCGCGCAACGCATTGCCGACGGTGACCTGACCCAGACCATCAGCACCGAGCGCACCGACGAAGCCGGGCAGTTGCTGGTGGCGCTGTCGGACATGCAGGGCGGCTTGAAACACACCCTGCTGGAAATCGCCAACGCCTCCGACCAGCTGGCCTCGGCCGCTGAAGAACTGAGCGCGGTCACCGAAGAAAGCACCCGGGGCCTGACCCGCCAGAATGATGAAATTCAACAAGCGGCCACCGCCGTCAACCAGATGACTGCAGCCGTTGATGAAGTGGCCGGCAACGCCGTATCGACTTCGCAGGCCTCGAGCCAGGCGACCACCGAAGCCGAGGAAGGCCGTGAGCAAGTGGCACAGGCCGTCTCCGGCATGAATTCGATGGTGGTAGAGATCAACGATTCGACGAAGTCGGTGGAAGGCCTCGCCAGCCAGGTCCGCGAAATCGGCAAGGTGATCGATGTGATTCGTGGGATTGCCGACCAGACCAACCTGCTCGCCCTCAACGCAGCGATCGAGGCGGCCCGTGCGGGTGAGCAAGGCCGTGGCTTTGCTGTGGTGGCCGATGAAGTGCGCGCGCTGGCCCATCGCACACAAGTGTCCACGGTGGACATCGAAAAAATGATCGGCGAGGTGCAAGTCGGCGCCGACGGCGCGGTAGCCGCGATGAACAAGAGCCTGAGCTGGGCCAACAACACCCAGGTGCTGGCGCAGAATGCCGGCGAAGCGTTGCAACGTATCACCGCCAGTGTGGCGAAGATCAACGAACGCAACCTGGTCATCGCGTCCGCCTCGGAGGAACAGGCCCAAGTGGCGCGTGAAGTCGATCGCAACCTGCTCAACATCCAGGACCTGTCGACCCAGACCGCCGCCGGCGCGCATCAGACCAACGCTTCCAGCCAGGACCTGTCGCGCCTGGCCACCTCGTTCAGTGTGCTGGTCGGCAAATTCAAGCTGTAAGTAGCTTGGCGCCCATCGGCGCTGTATCGTGCAAGGCCACGCACACCTTGCCCGATACAGCCCGACCTGCCCATGACCACCCCGACCCTTTGCCCCGCCTGCGGTACCCGTAACGACTGCAGCCTGGCCGACCCGCGCACGGCCGACCAGGCCTGCTGGTGCTACAGCGTCACCATCGACCCGGAGGTGCTCCAGGCGCTGCCCGACGAACTGCGCAACCAGGCCTGCCTGTGCCCGCGTTGCGCCCAGGTGGACCAACAGCTGCGCCGCCACGATGCGCCTTGATCGCTTCCTCAGTAACCTGCCACGGTTTAATCGCAAACAAGTGCGGCTGCTGTTGGCCGAACGCCGGGTAACGGTGGATGGTGCCACGGTAAGCGACCCGCTTCATGAGGTGCGCACGTTCAGCAGCGTGCGCGTGGACGGTGAGGTGCTGCAGCCGGGCAAACCTGCGCGTTATTTCATGCTGCACAAGCCGCAGGGGTGCGTCAGCGCTACGTGCGATGCGCAACACCGCACGGTGCTCGATCTGCTGGATGAACCGCACAAGGACGCGCTGCATATCGCCGGGCGTCTGGACTACAACACCACCGGGCTGATGGTACTCACCAATGACGGCCAGTGGTCGCGGCGCCTGACGCAACCGGCGACCAAGTTACCCAAGGTGTATCGGGTGGAAACCGAGCAGGACATCGGCCCGGACTATGCAGCGGTCTTCAGGGCGGGCCTGTACTTCGCCTTCGAAAACCTCATCACTCAACCCGCCGAACTGGAGTTACTGGGCCCCAGGACGGCGCGCTTGAGCATCATCGAAGGCCGCTATCACCAGGTCAAACGCATGTTCGGGCATTTTGATAACAAAGTGACTGCCCTGCATCGCGAGCGCATGGGGCCGCTGCAACTGGATGCAGCGCTTGCGCCGGGCGAATATCGGGCGCTGACTGACGAGGAAATCCGTCTAATCTGACGACCGCTGTCCCGCAGCAATCGGACCGACATGGGCGCTCGGCTTCCAGGCGTATGCCTACCTGTCATAAAGCTCGTGCACAGTCATTTGCGCGCCCTACCCGCTTGCCAGGAGTCTTACGACATGAGGCCAGAAATCGCTGTGTTGGATATACAGGGTCAATACCGGGTTTACACGGAGTTCTATCGCGCCGATGCCGCTGAAAAAACCATAGTCCTGGTCAACGGCTCGATGGCCACCACGGCCTCTTTCTCCCAGACCGTGAAAAGCCTGTACCCGCAATTCAATGTGGTGTTGTACGACCAGCCCTATGCCGGCCGTTCCAAACTACACAACCGCCACGAGCGGATGCTGACCAAGGAAGTCGAAGGCCAGATCCTCCTGGAGCTCATCGACCGCTTTGCCGCCGAACACGTGCTCTCGTTCTCCTGGGGCGGCGCCGCGACGCTGTTCGCCCTCGCTCAACGCCCGCAACGCGTCGAAAAGGCCGTGATCAGCTCGTTCTCCCCGGTGATCAACGCACCGATGCGTGATTATCTGGAGCGCGGCGTCGACTACCTCGGCAACCTGGACCGCGACCGCGTCGGCCACCTGGTCAACAGCACCCTGGGCAAGCACTTGCCGTCGCTGTTCAAGCGCTTCAACCACAAGCACGTGAGCGGCCTGGCCGAACATGAATACGGACAGATGCACTTCCACATCAGCCAGGTGCTCAACAGCGACCGGTTGTGCTACCTCAAGGCAGCCAGGCAGATCGACATTCCCGTGCTGTTCGTGAACGGCGAATGGGACGAGTACACCAGCGCAAGCGATGCCAGGCTGTTCGGCCAGCATGTGAAAAACAGCAGCTTCAGCACGGTTCAGGCGACGGGGCATTTCCTCGATATGGAGCATAAAGCGGCGTGCCGGGACAGCCGGGACGCGGTGGTGGGCTTTTTGAAAGGGCAGCGGCCGGTGAGTCGCTTACGTTACCAGCCAGGTCAGACGCAACACGCCTTTGCGGTCTGACATCAGACCCACTGCGGGAGCAGGCTCCTGCAGTGGCGCCACCTATCGGCAGGCGGTGCGAGTGCAACGTGCGATTTTTTCGAAGAAAAACTTCAAATCCGGGTGAACATCTGGTACAAAGTCAGCCGCTTTGAGCGGGTATAGTTTAGTGGCAAAACGAAAGCTTCCCAAGCTTTAGTTGAGGGTTCGATTCCCTCTACCCGCTCCACTCAAATAGGTTCTCCTGTCATGCCACGGCTGACACGGGAAGCATAAAAAACCGGTCCCTGTGACCGGTTTTTTTATGCCTGGCGTTCAAGGGCCGTTAACGCCTGTGTTCGCGTCGCCCCAGAAAACTGTACAAATATAAAATTCTGTACAAGTATTGTGCGTTGGGTACCAATACACATTGATCAACCGGTCGATCACGCCCAGGTCGGCGTCCAATGAGGTGCAATTCATGAATGTGCACATGCTGACCGAGCTGGCCGCGAACGGCGAGATCCGCGAGCTGCAATTGCTGTCGCTGGAAGGTGGCTTGTATCTGGCACGGGTTCGGCTGGATCGCGATGAAAAAACGCTGCAGGGCGATGACGGGCAGCCACTGCGCATCCGCTCCACTACCCATTTGCGCGACCTGCTGCAAGGGGTGCCCGCGTTTCCCTGCGTGCTGGTGCAACACAGTGTGCATGACGAGATGTGCGGGGTACGCGAAGGGCCGGTTGGTGGATTGCGCATTCCGTTTTCACTGAACGCGGCGCTCTAAGCTACATTTATTGTCGGACCCGTTTTCCGAGTATCAGCGACATTGATTTAAGCAGCGTCCTACCGACCGCAAGAAACCGGTTTCTCCCAAGATTCACTGAGCGGATAGTTGCAGCGGACAGCCTCAAGGATCAGTCCCATGTCATACGCCTGCAAATTCATGCCCTCCCCCGTCGGCCAACTCACCCTGGTAGCCCGCAATGGCAAGCTCGGTGCCGTGCTCTGGGAAACGGAAAGGGAAAATCGGGTGCGCCTGGGTGAACTGCACGAAGCCAACGATAGCCCGGTACTCCTGGAAACAGAGCGGCAGCTGGCGGAGTATTTCGCGGGTACGCGCAATCGTTTCGAGTTGGAACTGGATTTCTACGGCACTGATTTTCAGAAGCAAGTCTGGCAGGCTTTGCTGACCATCCCCTTCGGAGAAACCCGCAGCTACAGCCAGATAGCCCGGCAGATCGGCAACCCGAACGCGGTGCGCGCCGTAGGCGCGGCGAACGGGCGTAACCCCATCTCGATCATTGCGCCCTGTCACCGTGTCGTGGGGGCTTCGGGGGCACTGACGGGGTTTGCCGGCGGGCTTGAAGCCAA
Source organism: Pseudomonas sp. 34 E 7 (assembly GCF_900005715.1). NCBI lineage: Bacteria > Pseudomonadati > Pseudomonadota > Gammaproteobacteria > Pseudomonadales > Pseudomonadaceae > Pseudomonas > Pseudomonas sp. 34 E 7. Next base: position 8,149 of record NZ_CVTX01000189.1, on the reverse strand, counting down.
GCAGTATCTGTTGACGCTGGAGGATCGCGGCCAGGCAGCACTGGCGTTCTGATCACGGGCTTGGCACAGGCCCGCGAACAAAAGACACGCAGTCGAATAATCGTTGGAAACCCAATTTTTGATACAGCGGGACAGCCATCATCGACCCCTCGAGAAAACACCTGCGCGCCCCAAGTCCCGAGGCGTGAAGCAGGGCCGACTGGATCAATCGCGTGGCATAGCCTCTGGCACGAAAGCCGACAAGCGTGCCGACGTCACTGAGCCTCGCTTGGCCCTCACACACTGACAAGGTCAACGCACAGCCCACCTGCCCCTCGACGGACAGGATGAAGTGATAAAGGGCTTCACCGGCGTCCAGCGCCCGCTGGTGCCGCGCCTGATAATGGGCGACCGTCTCGGGCGATATCGAAAACGCACTGCCAAGCGGACTCGCCCACTCGTTCAAGTCACGCGTCAGGCGGATCTGCACGGCCTCCCCGCTTAACGATGGCCCACAGCGTGCCAATGGGAGGTCCATGGTGGAGCTCTTTTCGGCAGGCTCAAAGCCAAGCTCGGTGAGCGTTTCGCGTAACCCGTCGACCAGGACCTCAGGCATCACGATGCGTATGGGCATTACGGTACGGCGGATCAGCTGCAGAATCACCGGCGTCGTTTCGCGCAGAGGCGCGCAGCCCACGCGGATGAACAACGTATTCCACGGCGTGGGATTTTCCTCGGCAAGATAGGTATTGATACCGGCGGCATGTCGACGGTACACCGCGCAGGTCGCCGCGAAAAAATGATCTTCGGTCAAGTAATAAAGCGCAGGTATGTCACAAGCGGCCTCTACGTACATAAGGACTGTCCAGGTCAAAAACCCAGTCTTGCGCTCATGGCTTCGCAGCGCCGTAGGCTCGCTCCTAAAACCCGGGCAGAAAAATGCCTGCTTTGGTCCGAAGGCCAAGTTGTAAAAAGAAATTTCAGCGACTCGTTGCGGTCAGTATTTTCATCACCCCCCTTTTGAGGAAAAACGGTCATGAAATTCTCCGCTGTCTCCCAAACTCTATCGCGCTGGGCCGGCAGCCCCCGAACGTTCTACGCGGCGGTGGCGTTGATCCTGGCGTGGAGCCTGAGCGGGCCGTACTTTCATTACAACGACACCTGGCAATTGATCATCAACACCTCGACCACCATCATCACGTTCCTGATGGTGTTCCTGATCCAGAACACACAGAACCGCGACAACGACATTCTGCATATCAAGATCGACGAGCTGTTGCGTGTGTCCAAGGATGCCCAGAACGCCGTGTTGAGCCTGGACGGCCTGGACCGTAAAGAGCTTGAAAAGCTGCGCCAGGGATATCGCGATATCGGCAAAGCCGGCAGCTTGAGCCTCAACAGCAGTTGTGGCCCCGCCGCCGACGACGCGGCGCCGCCGAAAACCGATTTGAACCAGGCATAAAAAAACGGCGGTTGGAGATGATCCAACCGCCGTTTTCATTTCAAGGGGCTACTTCAACCGTCGCCTTGGTGGTCCTTGCCGTAGGTCGATGCCAGGGCCCGGGCTTTTTCCAGGCGCTCCTGCAACTTGGGCAGCGTCTCGTCCACCAACGCTTTTATCTCAGGCACATCCGACGCCGCACCTTCCTGCTTGAACAGGGCGATGGCGTCTTCGTTTTCCTTGACCTGCTGCGCGATATAGGCGGCGTCGAAGGAGTCGCCGTCCTTGAGTTCGGGCATCAGGGTTTCAGCCTTGTCGACGATCTTCTCCCGCGGGGCCACCGGCAGGTCGAGCTTTTTGGCGATCGCCGCCAGATGCTGGTTGGCCAGGGTGCGCTCGTTGATTACCTCAATGGTGTAATCCTTGATTTCCTGGGACGAGGTCTTGGCGTGCGCCATACGACTGGTTTCGATATCGGCCATGCCTTTGGCTGAAGCCTGCTCGATGAATTGGGCAGGCGACTGGGCGAAAGCATTGCTGGCGCCGAGGCCCAGCAGCATCGCGAAACTGGCGGTGCGTAACCGGATAGCCATGCGGCTCATGATGGGTTCCTCCAGGGCAAAAATAGGGGCAAGGGAACGGCTCCTTGCCCTGGATTCGAATTTTGCATGCGGCAAAGGTTTAGAAAAAACTTTGCAGTGCGACGAACGGTCGTTGCTGATTCAGGCGGGTTTGCTTGCAAACAGGCCTGGCAATGCGTGCGCCAGAGCGTTGACGGCGAACCCGATAAACATCACGCCGCACAGCTTCGTGATGAGGATTTCGTGACGTTGATACACCGTACGCACACGCTGGGCACCGACCACACCGATCAGGATCGCGTAGGCCAGCAGGCCGCCGATAAAACTCAGAAAAATCAGCGACGGCAGCATCGACCACGTCAGCAACTCGGCACGACTGGAGAGCAGTGCCGTGAAGGTCGCCACCGCCACCGGGTACGCCTTGGGGTTGGTCAGGCCGAACAGAATGCCGTGCCAGAACGGATGCCGCGCCGCGCCCTGAGGGGCGTCGCCGCTACGGCGCTGGGTGCGGATGGCGCGCCAGCCGAGCCAGAACAGATAGAGGCCGCTGAGCACGCCGAGTACATCAAACGCACTGCTGCCGACTTCCCGCGCCCCCACAATCGCCACCAGGGCGGTGCTGCACCACACCACGTCGCCGAGCAAATGCCCACCCAGGAAACCGGCACCGGCGCGACGGCCACGGGCGGCGCCGATGCCGAACACGGCCAACACGCCAGGGCCGGGCGTAATACCATAGATAAACCCGGAAGCAAGGACCGCTAACAGCAAGGATGGGGTCATGGGCGGGGCTCTGGCAAATTCTGGCAAATTGTTGAAATAGACAGCGATTGTGCAGGTTCCGGGGCTACGGGTAAAACTTCATTTGTTGCGCCATTCCCTACGCCGGCAATCGTCCGCAATGCCCTGACGAACGGGACAAACGCTCCATCGGATGACGCTGTAGTATGGCGCACTACATATCACTACATCGAGGTTTGTATGTCTGTCATGTCTCTGCGGATACCGGAAGACGTCGCCGATACGCTTGCCAGTCTCGCCAAAGCGACCGGTCGCAGCAAATCGTTCCTTGCTGTTGATGCGTTGCGCGAATACCTGGCACGTGAAGCATGGCAAATCGAAGAGATTCAAAAAGCCCTGGAAGAAGCCGATGCGGGAGATTTCGCGACACCTGCCGAGGTAAAAGCCGTCGCTGATAAATGGCGCAACAATGCAGGTTGAGTGGCTGAGGGCAGCCCTCAGAAACCTTGATGACGAAGCGGCCTTTATCGCTGAAGAAAACCCCAAAGCCGCCTCCGAGTTCGTCCAGGCGATGTTGACCGGGCTCGAACACATTGCGCAATTTCCCGCGCTGGGAAAAAAGGGCCGGGTCCCGGGGACGCGTGAATGGGTGCCGCCGCGATGGCCCTACATCGTTCCTTACCGTATTCGTGACGGGCGACTACAGGTCATGCGAATTTTTCATACCCGCCGTCAGCCACCCACCTCGTGGTAGCGACTGCTCAGCCCTGCAGCACACCTTGCACCCGCCCCCTCAGCCACTGCAACCCGGCATCCCCGCCTCGTCGCGCGTGCCAGGCCAGCTCGAACGCAAACGATGGAATATGAAACGGCGGCGGTACGCTTATCAGGTGCGTGTGATCGATATTGAGCAGGCCCCGGGATGAGACGGTCAGGATCAGGTCCGTGCCCTGAATCAGCTGCGGTGCCACGCCCCAGTGCGGCAGGCTGATTGCCACATGACGCCGCTCACGAATCGCGCTCAACGCACGCTCGATTTCCGGCGTGCCGCTGCCGCGCATTTCCAGCAGGACATGGGGGCGTGACAAGTAGGCAGGCAGGTCCAGCACACCGCCTTGCGGCAGGCTGTCGCGGTCGACCAGGCAGGTGTAATGCTCCTCGAACAAGGGCGTCGTGCGCAGTTCGGCCGGCACGTCAGGGAAGACCCCGGCGGCGAGGTCCAGATCGCCATTGAGTACACCGTCGACCATGCCTTCGCGGCTGGTCTGGATGATTTGCAAGTCGATGCCCGGCGCTTCATGGCGTAACAGACGCACCAAGCCGGGCAGGAAAATCGCCGCGCTGTAGTCCGACATCGCCACGCGAAACCGGCGCTTGGCCGACGCCGGGTCAAAACGGTTCGGCGCCAGCAGCGCCTGCACCTGGGCCAGGGCCTCTGCCAACGGCGTGGCCAGCTCCAGCGCACGGGCGGTCGCTATCAATGCGCCACCCTGACGCACCAGCAACGGGTCGCCCAGCAGGTCGCGCAGGCGCGCCAGCGCATGGCTGACCGCCGGTTGGCTCAGGTGCAGGCGTTCGGCGGCGCGGGTGACGTGTTGCTCGCTGAGCAGAGCGTCGAGGATCACCAACAGGTTGAGATCGACACGTCGCAAGTCATTCATCAGCTGCATGCTCGGCATAAGAATTTGGAATTTAAATTTGCGCGACGAATAACCTAGAGTCCAGCAAAACCTCTGGGAGATTGGAAATGACAACGTTGCATTGGCTGGGTTTGTTGCTGCTGGCGGTAATCGCCGGGGCCGTGGTGCCGTTTCAGAGTGCAATAAACGCCAACCTGGGGCGCGGGCTCGGCCACCCGTTGTGGGCGACGCTGGCATCCCTGCTGGTAAGCATTATTGTGTTGCTGCCGGTGATCATCGCACTCCGGCTGCCCTTGCCGAGCCTGGCCTTTATCACCCGGGCGCCGCTGTGGATGTGGGCAGGCGGCGCATTTGGGGTGTGCTTCATTTCGCTGGCATTGATGCTGCTGCCCAGGCTGGGCGCATCCGGGTTTATCGCCCTGGCCATGGCCGGGCAGATCCTGGCGTCGTTGCTGCTCGACCATTTCGGGCTGTTCGGCCTGGCGCAGCGTCCAATGACAACACCGCGGGCGCTCGGAGCGTTGTTGTTGGTGGCCGCGGTGGTGTTGATTCAGTTCAGCGCCACGCCGGTGCGGGCAGCGGCGACGGCGGGTTGATCAGCCGCGCTCAGCGGCCAGATGATTGATGTCGCGCTGCTCCACCACCGGTTGCGGCGCGCCATGGCTCACCGCCTGCAGCATCGCACGACCGACGGTCTCGGTGCTGACAACCCAGCTCGGTTTTATCCGACGCAAAAACGAGAGCAACGGCCCGAGCACGCTGTAGAACGCCTGGTACAACGGCGTCTTCGAACGCACGCCGTGCAACGGTTGGATGATCCCCGGCCGGAACAGATAGACCGCCTTGAACGGCAAGCGCAGCAAGGCGTTCTCGGTCTTGCCCTTGACCCGTGCCCACATTGACTTGCCCCGCTCGGAGCTGTCGGTGCCGGCACCAGACACGTAGATAAACGTCATCTGCGGATTGAGCCGCGCCAGGGTGCTGGCGGCGACTAACGTCAGGTCGTAAGTGAGGTGGGTGTACTTGACTTCATTCATGCCCGCCGAGGAAACGCCCAGGCAAAAGAAGCACGCATCAAAGCCCTGCAGCAGGTTTTCCAGGGGTTGGAAATCCAGCATGTCGCCGTGCAACACCTGATGCAGTTTGCCGTGCTCCTGGGTCAACGGGGTACGGCCGACCGCGACGACTTCCTGCACGTCGGGCGCCAGCAGGCACTCGCGCAGCACGCCCTGGCCGACCATGCCGGTGGCGCCGAATAACAGAACTCTCATGGGGGACCTCAGCGGCAAGCCGCAAGCTTCATGCTCATGTTGAACGTGTTCAACCCGTAGCTTACCGCTTGCAGCTCGAAGCCGCCCCTATCAAAACGCGCTGCGAAAGATCTCCTCGATCTGGCGCTGATCCGCGCGCCGTGGGTTGGTCAGGCCACACGCATCCTTGAGCGCATTGCTCGCCAGCAGCGGAATATCCTGCAACCTGGCGCCGAGTTCACGCAGGCCGGCGGGAATTTCCACATCCTGGGACAAGGCGCGAATCGCGACGATAGCAGCCTGCGCGCCCTCTTCCGGCGTAATCCCCTTGATATCGGCACCCAACGCGCGGGCCACGTCACTCAAGCGCTTGGCACTGACACTGGCATTGAAACTCTGCACGTGGGGCAGCAGCACCGCATTGCACACGCCGTGAGGAAGGTCGTACAGACCACCGAGCTGGTGCGCCATGGCATGCACGAACCCCAGCGATGCATTGTTGAACGCCATGCCCGCGAGGAACTGCGCATATGCCATGTTCTCCCGCGCGGCCAAGTCGCTGCCGTCACGTACCGCCAGGCGCAGGTTGGCACTGATCAATTCGATGGCCTTGATTGCGCACGCGTCGGTGATCGGCGTGGCGGCGGTGGATACGTAGGCCTCAATGGCATGCGTCAACGCATCCATGCCGGTGGCGGCGGTGAGGCCCTTGGGCATGGCGACCATCAAGGCCGGGTCGTTGACCGACAGCAACGGCGTGACATTGCGGTCGACGATGGCCATTTTCACGTGGCGGGTTTCGTCGGTGATGATGCAGAAACGGGTCATCTCACTGGCCGTGCCGGCGGTGGTGTTGATCGCCACCAGCGGCAGTTGCGGCCGGCTCGATTGGTCGACGCCCTCATAGTCGCCGATACGCCCGCCGTTGGTGGCGCACAACGCGATGCCCTTGGCGCAGTCATGGGGCGAGCCGCCGCCCAGGGACACGACAAAATCGCAGGCACTCTGTTGCAGCAACGCCAGGCCCTTCTCGACGTTTTCCACATTGGGGTTGGGCTTGGCGCCGTCGTAGACCACCGAGTCGATGTCCTGCAACGCCAGTTTCTCGGCGATCATGCTGGCCACGCCGGCTTTGCACAGGCCCTGGTCCGTGACGATCAACGCTTTGCGAAAACCGTAATTGCGGATGGCGATCATGGCTTCGTCGAGGCAGTCGATGCCCATGATATTGACGGCGGGGATAAAAAACGTGCTGCTCATGGTCGATCCTCAGGGGTTTTATACCCACAGAATCCACCGGTACCGCTTGCCGTATCTTGACCAGGATCAATGCCGGCTCGTGATAAAGTCACCGTCCAGCCGATTTCGAGTAGACCCGCCGCAATGAAGGATTTCCAGGATATTGACGCCCACCTTGACGACTGGAGCGCACTGCGCGACGCCATCGACTTCAATGGGATTCTGATCGGCAACGGCGCAAGCCGCACGATTTGGGAAGACTTTGCCTACGACTCGCTGTTTGAAAACGCTCGCACAGTGGAAGAAAAGCCCCTGGGCCAATCCGAACTCAGCGTATTCGATGCGCTGCAGACCCGCAGTTTCGAGCAGGCCCTGGGCGCGCTGAAAACCACCAGCCGCGTCAACAAGGCCCTGGCGGTCAGCTCGGCGGCGCCACGCAATCGCTACTACGCGATCAAGGAAGCACTGATCAATACGATCCACACCGTGCATATTCCCTGGCGCCTGGTGCAGCCTTCGACCCTGGCGACCATCAACGCGGAACTGGCCCGCTACACCACGGTGTTTACCAGCAATTACGACCTGCTCAATTACTGGGCAATCCTGCACACGCCGGGTATCGACGACCTGTTCCGCAGCGCCGATTCAAGCTTCGACCTGCGCGACACCCGCACCGACGCCACGCGCATTCTGTACCTGCACGGCGGCCTGCACCTGGTGCGCAACCTCGACGGTACCGCGCGCAAACTGCCGTCCACCGACAGCACGTTGCTCAGCAGTTTCGCGATCAACAACACGATCAAGACGCTGGACGATGTGCCACTGTTCGTCAGTGAGGGCAAGGTGGAGGAAAAGCTCAAGACCATCCGCAGTTCGGATTATCTGTCGTTCTGTTATGAGCAGTTGCTCACTCACCAGGGCACGCTGTGCATCTTCGGCCATGACCTGGGGCCGCAGGATAAACACCTGGTGGATGCGATCCGCCAGGCCAACATCACCACCCTGGCCATTTCGGTGTCGGGGCGCAGCGATGGGTTCATTCGCCAGCAGAAGCAGCGGTATTCGCAGTTGTTCGAAGGTACTGGCATGGAACTGAAATTCTTTGCCGCGCGTACCCACCCACTGGGTAATCCAACGCTGTCAGTGCCTGTCGAACACTGATCCAGTGAACAAAGAAGATCAACTGTGGGAGGGGGCTTGCCCCCGATGGCGGCCTCTGGGCCGACCAGGATGTTGGATCAGATCGAGTACATATCCGTTTCTGCGGTAACGGCCACT